>CAYFXP010000592.1:0-5624 GCA_964346935.1 uncultured Syntrophobacterales bacterium | reverse complement strand
GAATATAATTGCTGAAGATGAATTCCATGCGGGCCAATCCGACTCCATCATTGGGGATAAAGGAGAGGGAGAAGGCCCGATCGGGGTTTCCAACGTTCATCATAATCTTGGTCTTGGGCTTCGGGAGGTGTTCCACGTCAATCCTTTCAACCGTGAACGGCAAGAGGCCCTCGTAAACATACCCCGTCTCGCCTTCTGAGCAGCAGACGGTAATGGGATTGCCGGTTCTCAATATTTGGCTCCCCTTCCCCGTCCCCACAATACAGGGGACGCCCAGTTCCCTGCTGATGATGGCTGCATGGCAGGTCCTTCCACCCCGGTCGGTGACAATGGCGGAGGCCATTTTCATGATGGGTTCCCAGTCGGGGTCCGTCATCTGGGTCACCAAGACCTCGTTCTCCCCGAATTCGTGGATGTCCTCTACAGTGGGGAGCACATGGGCCACGCCTGCCCCGATCTTTTCGCCAACGCCTTTTCCCTCGACGAGAACCCTCCCTCTCTCCTTCAGCATATACGTTTCCAAGATAGTCTGGAGTTGTTGGGACTTTACGGTTTCGGGCCGGGCCTGAAGTATGAACAGTTCACCGGTGATACCGTCTTTGGCCCATTCCAAATCCATGGGCCGATACCTCCCCGCCTTCTCGGAGTAATGTCCCTCCACGATTACAGCCCATTTTGCCAATGTAATGATTTCATCGTCGCTTAATATGAAAGAGGTCCTTTCCCCTGCCGAAGTCGGAATGTTCTTGGTCGAGCTTTCCCCGTCCAACCAATAGACGAGTTTTACTTCTTTTTGCCCAAAGGTCTTCTGAATAATGGGTTTGTACCCCCCTTTCAGGGTGGGTTTGAACACGTAAAATTCATCCGGGCTCACCACTCCCTGAACGATATTTTCGCCGAGGCCATAGGACCCCGTGATATACACAACATCCCTGAATCCGGATTCCGTATCGAGGGTGAATATTACCCCGGAGCAGGCCTTATCCGATCTTACCATTTTCTGGACCCCGATGGATAACCCCACGGAGAAATGATCATATCCCCTGTGCTCGCGGTAGGATAGAGCTCGATTGGTAAACAGCGAGGCAAAACACCTCCTGCATGAGGCCAAGACGATATGTTCGCCCCTCACATTGAGAAATGTCTCTTGCTGTCCCGCGAAACTTGCATCGGGAAGGTCCTCCGCAGTGGCGCTCGATCGGACGGCAACATCGGCATCTTCTCCGTATTGTTCGCACAGCTTCTCATAGGCCGCGATAATTTCATCCTTGAGATCCGCCGGAAACTCTATGCTCTGAATGATTCTCCTGACCTTGCTTGCCCTCTGAGATAGGTTCTCCAAGTCGTCGACATTTAGATCCGAGAGTATTTTGCGGATGATCTCCCGTACGCTTCCACCCTCAAGGAGGTAGTGGTAATCCCGAATAGTCCCCTCTTCCAGGAGATATCGATAGGCATTCACGGTGATGGCGAATCCATTGGGAACGTTTATTCCCTTGGGAGCCAGCTCCCTCCGCATCTCTCCCAATGAGGCGTTCTTTCCTCCTACCATCGGGAGGTCTTCAATTCCTATTTCGTCGAACCAGAGTATAAAGGGCCCTCTCCCCATACGATCTCCATTAGTTTTCGCATGTCTTCATTATTTAAGAGGAATTTATAGGGTTTTCCGAATATTGTCAAGGAACTGCAAACCGGCGTTTTTTGGAAAACCGAAGGGCTTCGGGTCTAACCGGAGTTTCCTGTTTTCTCGAGGGAATACCGTTATCCCTTCGCTCAGAGTTCGTGTTGCGTGTCCATGCTCGTTGTCCGTGTGTTTCGTATCCGTTATCAGTTATTTGGTATTTGTCATTTGACATTTCGGCTTCCGGCTCTCCGCTCTGGCCTCAAATGTCTTTCGCCTTTCCGACTGCAACGCCGCAGCACTGAATAATGTTCGTTCCGGGGAACCCAGCCAACAACCCGTTCTCAAATGGTAGCTTGGATGGGTACCCCACTCCTCCAGCAGATTTCGCTCATGAACAACGCTGTTCCCGATAACATTGAGGAAATCCGGAGGTCCAAAGGTTGATTTTTCGAAAAAGGCTGTTAAACTAAAGTCTTTAAACGGATTCTTAGTTTGGGGAGAATGATGATGATACCGAAAAGATTTGTCTTTTCCTTTGATGAGGCGGATGCAAAGGATAGAAACCGTCTGGGAGGCAAGGGGGCTGGATTGGCAGAGATGACCCAAATGGGGCTCCCAGTTCCTCCTGGGTTCATCATATCCACCGAGGCATGCTTGAGCTACTACGAACAGGGGAAAAGGCTTCCCGAGGATCTCATGGATGAGGTTGAGGCAAACCTGAAGGATCTTGAGAGAAAGACCGCGAAGGGGTTTGGAGACCCCACGAACCCCCTCTTGGTCTCGGTGAGGTCGGGGGCGGCTGTGTCCATGCCCGGGATGATGGATACCGTATTGAACTTGGGATTGAACGACGACGCGGTGGAGGGCTTGGCAAAGAGAATGGGCGACAAACGGTTTGCATACGACGCCTACAGACGATTCATCCAACTCTTCGGAAAGGTGGCCTTAGGCGTGGACGAACAGTATTTCGATGTGATCCTTAAGGAGACAAAGGGGAAATACGGAGCCGAGTTCGATGCGGACCTGGATGTGCGGGCCCTTGCCGAGATCTGCCGTGAGTATAAGAAGATTGTTCGAAAAGAGACCCGAGATGGTTTCCCAGAAGATCCAAGAAGGCAACTGGAGTTGGCCATCGAAGCCGTCTTCAGGTCGTGGATGGGCAAAAGGGCCGTGGATTACAGGAAGAGGTTCAAGATCACACCGGATATTGCCAATGGAACAGCGGTTAACGTCTGCACCATGGTATTTGGGAATATGGGGAACGATTCGGCGACGGGAGTCGCCTTCACCCGTGATCCAAGCACCGGGGAGAACGCCTTTTACGGCGAATACCTCACCAATGCCCAAGGGGAGGATGTAGTCGCGGGGATAAGGACCCCTAAGCCTATCAATGAGCTCAGGGATGAGATGCACTCCATGTATGACGAGCTCGAACGGGTTCGGCAACACCTGGAAACCCGCTACAAAGAGGTTCAGGACTTTGAGTTCACAATCGAGAAGGGCAAGCTCTATATCCTCCAGACGCGTAATGGAAAGATGACTGCCCCTGCCAAAGTCAAGACCTCCAGGGAGATGATGGAAGAGGGACTTATCAGTAAGAAGCAGGGATTGCTCCGCGTGGATCCGGAGGAACTCGAGCAGCTTCTCCATCGACGGATCGACCCCGAGGCTGGTGTCCAGCCCAAAGCCCATGGCATTGCGGCCTCACCGGGCGCGGCAACTGGTAGAGCCATTTTCGATGTGGATGAGGCGGAGAGGAGGGGAAGGCTCGGGGAGGATGTCATCCTGGTGAGGGAGGAGACGAAGCCCGAAGACGTCCACGGATTCATCGGGGCAAAGGGGATCCTCACCAGCCGGGGTGGGAAAACGTCCCACGCGGCCGTGGTCGCGAGGGCCATGGGAAAGTCCTGCGTCGTCGGCTGCGATTCCCTCTTCATCGACGTGAAGAAGAAATTGGCTACCCTCGGCTCGGAGAAGATCGCGGAGGGGGAATTCATCACCATCGATGGCTCGACGGGAAACGTTTACTTGGGCCAGGTTCCGACCGTCGAACCCGAAGTCGATGCGAACATGGAGACGCTTCTGGAGTGGGCCGATGATATCAGAGTCCTCGGCGTTATGGCCAATGCCGATACCCCCGAGGATGCCGCAAGAGCCCGAAAATTGGGGGCAGAGGGGATTGGGCTCTGTCGAACGGAGAGGATGTTCAACGCTGTGGATCGACTCCCCACCGTCATCGACATGATCTTGGCCGATAGCCAGGATGAGAGGAAGAAGGCCATACGGAAACTTTTTCCCATGCAAAAGACGGATTTCAAGGAGATATTGAAGGCCATGGAGGGGCTTCCCGTGACCATCAGGCTTTTGGACCCACCGTTACATGAATTTCTCCCCTCCCTCGAGGAACTGACCTTGGAGATCGAACGGTTGCGGGAGCTTCATCGCATCCTCAAGGCTATGGAGGAGATCCCGGATACAATCCTCCCACATGATGCCACGTTGCGGAAATACGTATCCCCCATCGAGCACATCTTGGGAGAGCTATCCGAGGTCAAGAGCAAAGGCCTCTACGAGGAATTGATCGCGAAGAGGGAAATGATTTTGAAGAAGGTCAAGGATCTCTCCGAGATCAACCCCATGCTCGGACATCGGGGGGTGCGGCTGGGGATTACCTATCCAGCGATCTACGAGATGCAAATGAGGGCAATCCTGGAGGCCACAGCCGAATTGATGGAGGAAGGGGTTGAGGTCCATCCCGAGATCATGGTTCCCCAGGTCTGCACGGCTCAGGAGCTCAAGTGGGTTTCCACCCGTCTTGCAGACATTAAACGGGAAGTGGAGAAGGCCCATAAAATAGAAATTCGCTTCAAGTTCGGAACGATGATTGAAGTAGTGAGGGCGTGCATGAGAGCTGGCAGGCTGGCGGAGACCGCCGAGTTTTTCTCCTTCGGGACGAACGATCTCACCCAGTCCACGTTCTCCTTCTCCCGGGAGGACGCGGAAAGTAAGTTTCTCCCCCTCTACAACGAGCGAAACATCCTCCAGGATAATCCCTTTGAAATATTGGACGTCAAGGGCGTTGGAAGGCTCATGAAGATCACCATGGAGTGGGGAAGGCGGACGAGACCGGATCTGAAGATTGGGATCTGTGGAGAACATGGCGGCCAGCCGAGAAGCATAGAGTTCTGCCACCATATCGGCCTCGATTACGTCAGCTGCTCCGGTTATCGTGTGCCCGTAGCCCGATTGGCGGCCGCCCAGGCTCGTATTAAAGAAGAGGCGAGAAAGTCGCTGGGGCAGTTCGACCCCTTCGATATTGCTACCTACACTGCTCCTATTCCGTCACCAGTTTAGAGAAATCGGCGATCCGAAAGAAGAGGGCTGTGATGTTCCCCAGGAGGGCTAGCCGGTTCTTCCTCTTTTCCCTTTTTTTGTCTATAATCAAGACCGAATCGAAGAGATCGTCGATGGGAGCCTTCAATTTTATCATCTCCATGAGGGCGCGTCCGTAAGCCCTCTCCGCTATGTTTTTCTCCACTCCTCCCTTCACCTGGAGATACCGTTCAAAAAGGGCCTTCTCCGACGGATCTTGAAGGAGTGAGGCATTGACTTGTCCTCCCGAGGTACCCTTGATGATATGGGTTACCCGTTTAAAGGAGGTGGCCAGGGCCAGTAATTCCTCCTCCGCCTTTAATCGGGTGATGGCCTCGATTCGGCCTCGACATTCCAGGAGATCGTCGAAATTGGCGCTCATGACCGCCTCCACGACGTCAAAGGGATAACCCTCGGATATGAGGAGGTTTTGGAACCGGGATCTGAGAAAGTCGGTGACGGAATTCTCGGTCTCATCAGAGGATATGGTCAACTTATCCTCCAGCAACTCGAGGCTTTTACCAATGATTTCCCCAAGGGATAGGAAATATCCCTTGCCCAAAAGGATACGGATTATCCCCAGGGCCTGTCGTCTCAATGCAAAGGGATCCCCTGCACCCGTTGGTAT
>CAYFXP010000591.1:0-8613 GCA_964346935.1 uncultured Syntrophobacterales bacterium | reverse complement strand
AGACTTGTGTCTCACCTCGCGTGAAAAGAGCCGACCCATGGGTTCGAGGGAAAATCCCCACCTCGCAGGAGATGGGCCTGATCTCGGAAAAGCCCCTTCCATCAATTCTTCTTCCTTCGTTGAGGACCATCTCCCTGGTAAACAACCTCTCGGCCTCCGCGAGTACCCCCCTCACCGCCGTCCTCGACTCCTCATCCTCCCCGGCAAATTTCTCCATTGAGGCATTAAGGATATCCTCCAGCCATCGCCGCCTCTCCAATTTTTCCGAAATAGCGTAGGCCTCTTTTATTTGGGGAAGCGCGAAGGATTGAACCTGCTCCCGCAACGCCTCATCCTTCCTCGGCACACACTCCATCTTCGCGATATTTAGCTCTTCCCTGAGCCTCTCCTGTATTTCGATCACGCCGTGGAGATGATCATAACCGAAAAAGATAGCTTCCAACATTTCTTCCTCATTGGCAACACTCGCGCCTCCCTCAACCATAATAACGCCATCCCGACTTCCCGCCACGAGAAGGTCTATGTTGCTCATCTCCAACTCGCTATTGGTAGGATTGATCTTGTACTCCCCATTTATCCTTCCCACCCTTACACCCCCAATGGGCCCATTGAAGGGGATATCCGAGACCATCAGGGCTGCCGAGGCACCGATCATCCCTAAGATGGCGGGATCATTCTCCTGATCTGCGGAAAGTACTGTGGCGATAATCTGCGTCTCATTCCTATATCCCTTAGGGAAGCAAGGCCTAATGGGACGATCGATAAGCCTTGAAATGAGCGTTTCCCGGTCACTGGGCCTCCCCTCCCTCTTGATAAAACCGCCCGGTATGCGACCGGCGGCGAAGGTCATCTCGAGATAGTTTACAGTAAGGGGGAGGAAATCGACGTTCTTTCTCTCCTGCTCGCTACATACGGCGGTTACCAGGACGATCGTCTCTCCATATTGGACGGTCGCGGCGCCGTTGGCCTGTTTTGCCAGTTTTCCCATCTCAATAGAAAGGGTTCTGTCACCCAACTCAATAGATACTTTCCGTTCCATCATTCCTTTTCATCTCCTTACAGTATGTGTTTGACCCGAGTGGCCTTATCCCCGAATACCCAATCGTTCGACAACCGATCGGTATCTCTCAATTTTCTTCATCTTCAGGTAGTTGAGCAGATTTCTCCGCTGCCCAACCAATTTCAGGAGCCCCCGTCTCGAATGGTGATCCTTTTTATGGACCTTGAAGTGCTCGGTCAGATACCGTATTCGCTCTGTAAGAAGGGCGATTTGAACTTCAGGTGAACCCGTATCATGGTCATGCAGTCGATACCCCTCAATAAGTTCCCTTTTCTTTTCCGCCTCAAGTCCCATCTTGTCCCTCCTCCGTTTTTAATGAAAAACCCTCAGTAATCTAAATGCCACGGCTTGCTCCTCCATCGGTCCCGCATATTGCATCTCCGCCCGGGCGATGGCAATCAGAGCTCCATCGGATGAGATTACCCTGACCGGCGCCCCTCGATCAGTTCGAGGAAATGGAGATTTCCTGATATCCCTTACCAGAATCTGCCTTCCTTGGCGGACCCTCCGCTGCAATTCCCCCTCAACATAAAGCTTCGGCAATCCCTCCAGCACTCGGCTCAGGGGGAGAATGCTCCCCTCGATCATCCCTCCCTCCGCCAGGGACTTCACGTCCCGAAAAGGGATGGCGTCTTCAAGGCCAAATGGACCGCTTCTGGTCCGATGTAACTCGTAGAGATGTGCCCCACATTTCAACTCCCTACCGATGTCATGGGCAAGGGTTCGGATATACGTCCCCCTTGAGCAGGCCACCGTAAATGTTACGAGGGGAAGACAAATGCGCGTAAGCCCGATATCCGTTATCTCCACCACACGGGGTTTCCGCTTTACGACAATTCCCCGTCTCGCCAACTTATAGAGCGGCCTCCCCCGGTGTTTCACAGCCGAAAACATGGGCGGAATCTGTTCCATTCGACCGATGAATCCCCTCATAACCCGCTTGATGTTTTCTTCATCCAGCCGGAAGCTGTCCAGATCAATGGTGGCGGTCACCCTTCCTGTCCTGTCATAAGTATCCGTCTCTACTCCCAGCTTCAGGACAGCCTTGTATTCCTTCTGTTCCTCCATCAGAAAGGGAACCGTCTTCGTTCCTTCATTAATAGCCAAAGGGAGAACGCCACTGGCAAAGGGGTCCAAGGTTCCTGTATGTCCCACCTTCTTGATCTTCAACCACCTCTTCACCTGTCGAACCACGCCGAAAGAGGAGATTCCGGAGGGTTTATCCACCACCAGTATCCCATCCATTATCTATCCTTTGAATCCTCGGGCTTCCCGTCCTCGTGAATTTCCTGAATCAGCTCCGCCAATCGGCCCATATGCTCCAGGGAAGGATCAAACCTGAAAGCGATATCGGGGACGTACCGAAGCCTGAGCCTTCTGCCAAGTTTCCTCCGCATAAAACCCGTCGCACTGTTCAATCCTCTTAGGGAATCCTTTCGAGCCGATTGATCGCCGAGGACGCTGAAATAGACCTTGACAAAGCGGAGATCCTTTGAAACCTTGACCCTGGTAATGGTCACAAACCCAATCCTCGGATCCTTGATTTCCCTCAAGAGCATTTGGGAGATTTCTTTCTTAATGACTCCCCCGACCTTGTCGGGCCGCCTGTAGTATATTCCCCTTTCCAAGGGTTACCTCAAAAATTGAGTATTTCCAATTCGCTATGGGCGATATCAACGATATTCATTGCCTCGATGAAATTGACAATCCTATCCAAATACGAATTGACAAACCGCCGGTCGTTGCCCACCAAGCTTATCCCCAGTTGGGACCTCTGCCATAATTCGTTATCCCCCACCTCCGCGATGGAGATATTAAAGCGACCCCTCACCCTATCGATGATCTTCTTAATCACTTGACGCTTCCCCTTGAGGGAATGATTCTCCGGGATAATCACATCCAGATGACAAATACCTACGATCATCTCTTCTCCCGGGGGGGGATTATGCGAATCCTAGAGGGAGGGAGAAACCTCTTCGTACTCGTAGCATTCGACGACGTCTCCCTCCTTCACATCGTTGAAATTCTCAATGCCTATCCCGCATTCATATCCATGGGCAACGTCTTTGACGTCTTCCTTGAAACGCTTAAGGGATAAAATTCTCCCATCGTGAATGACCACATCATCCCTTATCAACCTGATCCTGCTCCCTCTCTCTATTTTCCCATCGACTACATAGCTGCCGGCAACGGTTCCCACCTTAGGTATGTTGAAGGTAGCCCGTACTTCCGCCCTGCCCAAAATCTTCTCTCTAAGGGTGGGCTCCAGAAGACCTTCCATCGCTTTCTGGATGTCGGAGAGGGCTTCATAGATCACGCTATATGACCGTATATCCACTCGTTCCAGTTCGGCCAGCTGCAAGCCCTTTAATCCAGGACGAACGTTGAACCCGATAATGATGGCGTTGGAGGCGGTCGCTAGATTCACGTCCGTTTCGCTAATTCCCCCAATGCCTCCGTGGACGATGTTCACCTTCACGGAATCGGTGGAAAGCTTGCCCAGCGAATTGCAGACGGCCTCCATGGAGCCTTGGGCATCGGCCTTCACGACGATATTCAGTTCCTTTACCTCGCCCTCCTGAATTTTGGCATAGAGCTCCTCCAGTGATACCTTGCTTGATCTGGCAAGCTCCCTTTCCCTCTTCTTCTGCTGTCGGTATATCCCTATCTGTTTGGCAATCCGTTCGTCATCCAATACGATAAACGGTTCCCCCGCCTCGGGAAGCCCCGTAAATCCCGCCACTTCCACAGGCATCGAAGGTCCGGCCTGCTCAATCTTCTGACCACGGTCATCCGTTATAGTCCTGATACGACCATAATTCATCCCCGTAATAAAGGAATCCCCCACCTTTAACGTCCCCTCTTGGACCAATACCGTGGCTACAACCCCACGGCCCCGATCTAACCCCGCTTCAATGACGATTCCTCTAGCCGATTTTTCGGGGTTGGCCTTCAATTCCAATACCTCCGCTTGAATCGAAATCAATTCGAGGAGCTCCTTTATTCCGGTCCCTTGTTTCGCCGAAACTTCGGCAACGATGGTTTTCCCGCCCCATTCCTCCGGAATTAACTCGTATTCCGCCAGATCCTTCTTGACCTTATCCACATTGGTATTAGGTTTGTCGATCTTGTTGATGGCCACGATGATGGGAACGTTGGCAGCCCTCGCATGATTGATAGCCTCAATTGTTTGGGGCATAACTCCATCATCTGCTGCAACCACCAATACCACGATATCCGTTACCTGAGCACCCCTGGCTCGCATCGCCGTGAAAGCCTCGTGGCCGGGGGTATCGATAAATACAATATGGCTGTGGTCCAGTTGTACGTTATACGCACCGATATGTTGGGTAATTCCTCCCGCCTCATCCCCAACCACGTTGGTCTTCCTAATTGCATCCAATAACAGGGTCTTTCCATGATCAACATGTCCCATGATGGTCACCACGGGGGATCTCGGCTTCAGCTGCTCGGGGGAATCCTCCTTCTTCTCCAACAGGTCTTCCCTTCCCAGGGAGACCTTCTCTACCTCGTAGTCAAATTCGCCTGCAACGAGGGAAGCTAAGTCGACATCGATGGTTTGATTGATGGTTGCGACAGTACCCACCTCCATTAGTTTCTTGATCACCTCTGTGGCCTTTACCCCCATGCGCTTCGCCAACTCCGCAACCATGATGACCTCGGCAACTCGAATAACCCTTTTGATTGGTTTGGGGGTGGTGATCACGGTCTTCTTCGAGCTGATGAACTCGACCTTCTTCTTCGGCACCTTGCCGGGCTTGGCCACCTGCTCCCGACGTCCACGAGGATACCTCCGCTCCGTCTCCAATTCTGCTTCCCCTACGATCCTCCTCTTCGCTACCCGCCTCCTCGGGAGACGTTCTTCCGGCACCTCTTCCAATGCTTTAGCCTTTTTCTTCTTGACCTTAGCCTTAGCCTTTTTCTCTTCTTCCTCCTTCTTCACTTCCGCCAGTTTCACTTCCTCTGGAACTGAAGGCATGCCCTCCTCCTGCGGCGCCTCCGCAGCCTCCTCACGGCTTTCTTCGGTTACCTCCACGGGGCTTCCTTGCACCCTCTCTTCCACGGGAGGAGGTGTAACCGGCCTTTCCTCTTCCAAAGCCTCTGCAACCTCTCCTTGTAAGGCCTCCTGAACTTCCTCTTGAACTTCTGTGGGGGCTTCCTCTCCCACTTCAGCAGTCCTTGCCCTTCTCCGAATCACTGTCGGCTTAATTCGCCTCTCGACGAACTCGGCTCCTTCCTCATCTCGGATAACCCTCTCCGTCGCACCCCACCGGCTCCCCTGATCCTCCATCTCCTCTTCTTTTACCTTCACTCCCATCTTCTTGAGCTTGGCGAGGAGTTTTTCCTTCTCCAACTCTTCTTCCGCTACATCGAGAAACCTTATCTTGGCCATTACGTTCCTCCTCCAGTTGAAGCTAATGATGGCCTTATCTGCCTGCTCTTTTCCATCCCCTGGTGCGAAATAAATTCGACGGATTTTCGTACATCTTCATCAATCGCTACCCTTTTCTTGAAGACATTGGACATGACCTTCGCATCAAGGCCTCTTCGAAAACACCGATCGTCATTACAGAGATAAGCTCCCCTGCCGGACATCTTCTGCTCCACATCTACTACCACGCCCCTTCCCTCCACATGGGCCAGCCGGACGAGCTCATCTTTCCTGCGTCTCCTACGACAAACCAGACATCGTCGCATGGGGATGTGGCCGACTTTAGTCATGAGCCGACTGTCCTTCAAAGTCTCGGGCATCTCTCACCAATTTTCCCGCCCTCCTCATGCCCATGCCAGGAATCGAGCTCAGTACCTCCAAATCGGCTCCTGCCAAATCTCGGATGGTCCTAATTCCCTTTGACAAGAAAAGTGCCGCCGTCTTTTCCCCCACCCCCTTCAACTCGTTGATGGGGATGGATTCCCTCTGCTCTTCCTCCCCCGAATCCACCGGGGAGGCTTCCGCCTCGGCTTCTGCCATTTTCCTGGCAGCCATTACAATCTTCTGGGCCTTTTTTATGCCAATGCCAGACAATCTCGCTAGTTCCTCTACTTCTGAGTCGGCGATTTCCCTTACCGATGTAAAACCCTCATTATAGAGTATTCGAGCGATCACCTCTCCCACATGGGGAACTTCCCTCAGTCTCCCGATGGTCTCCTCCAAAATTTGCTCCATCCTGGATTCGCTCTTAATGTCAATCCTGTACCCCGTGAGCTTTGACGCCAATCTCACGTTTTGGCCCTTTTTCCCAATGGCCAATGAGAGTTGATCATCCTCGACGACGATCTCCATGTTCTTGTTCTCTTCGTCGATGTACGCCCGGGATATTTTGGCAGGAGCCAATGCATTGCTCACGTACTTAGCGATGTCTTCCGAGTATGGGATGATATCGATCTTTTCACCTCGGAGCTCCTGGACAACACTTTGGACCCTAGAGCCTTTCATTCCAACACACGCCCCAACTGGGTCAACATCCTTATTCGAGCTGTACACGGATATCTTTGCCCTCTCTCCCGGTTCCCTCGCTGCGTCCACGACCTTGATAATCCCCTCCGAAATTTCCGGAACCTCCATCTCAAAAAGCTTAACCAAGAGCCCGGGATGTGTCCTCGAAAGGAAAATCTGGGGCCCCTTTGACGACCTTTGAACATCCAAAATATGAGCGCGGATTCTGTCTCCCTGTCGGTAAACCTCACCCCGTACTTGCTCTCGGGCCTGCAAAATTGCCTCTCCCCTTCCCACATTTATATAAAGGTTCCCCCTTTCGGCCCTTTGAACACTGCCCGTCACGATCTCCCCTTTTCTATCCTTATATTCGTTGTAGATGTTATCCCTCTCCGCGTCGCGGACCCTTTGGATGATCACCTGTTTAGCCGTCTGAGCGGCTATCCTTCCGAAATCACTGGTATCCAATTTAACTCCCAAACTGTCTCCAATCTCCGAATCCTGATCCAGTTCCCTCGCCTCGTTTAAGGAGATTTGGGTGTAAGGGTCCTCAACCTCTTCCACCACCTCCATGAATTGGAAGAGTTCCACCTCCCCAATTTCCTCGTTATAGTGAGCCTCCATCATACGCTCGGATCCGAATTTTTTTCGAGACGCCATCAGCACCGCATTTTCCAACGCGTCTATAATGACGTGCCGCGCGATTCCCTTATCCTTTCCCACCTGCTCAATGATGTAGTTTAAGTTTTGCCCCATCGACCCTTCTCCCCTTTTTGGCTCTGTCATCAGTTACAATTCAAGTTCCAAGTTGGCCTTGGCCACATTCGATAGGGGTATATCGAGGACTTGCCCACCCACCTCGACTTGAATCAGCCCTTTCGAGCAGCCCAACAGCCTTCCCCTAAAGTTCCTCCGCTTCCCTACGACATCATGGGTACGTATCTTTACCGACCTATCCTTGAATCTCTCAAAATCCCTCTCCTTCTTCAAGATTCTATTGAGCCCTGGCGATGAGACTTCCAACGTATACGGCGACTGGATTAGGTCCTCAACATCTATTGCCGGCCCAGCCTCGTTGTTGATCAAAACACAATCATTCAGGGTCACTCCACCCTCTTTGTCAATGTAAATCCTAAGCACCCATCCCCTGGCTTCTCTCCGATATTCCACGTCGATCAATTCCATCCCATGGGAAATCACGATGGGTTCGACGACTTCACTAACTGCGCGTTCTACCTCCGCTTCCATTTCACACCAGTTTGGAGAGATCAATCTCCGCATCCTAAAACCGAGGTCCTAATAAAAAAGTGGGCCGAAAGCCCACTTTTTCAGTAGACCTAATTAGTCTAAAAATAGCATAAATCAATAAATATTGCAAGCAAAAAGTTATAGACTCTCCACGTTTCCGATTTGCTTCACTACTATCTGGCAAACCATGCGCATCTTCGCTGCCACCCTATCGGATCTAAAAGCCCCTTTCCAGTATGACTCCGAAAATGAATCCGTAACAACCATTGCCGATCCAACCCGGATATTCCGAACTATCCCTAAGCAGAAGACCGCTGAGGTCTCCATGTCAACGCCCAATACCCCCCTAGATCGATAGCGATTGATCTTCTCCGCAGTTTCCCGGTAAAGCGCGTCCGTGGTCCAGCAGGCCCCCACGTAAGGCTCAATCCCGGACTCCAATAAACCCTGGTGGATGAGCCTCTGAATTGGTTTGTCGGCGGGACAGCTCATTTCCTTCGGGAGGTAATGGTATGAGGTACCCTCTTCCCTTATGCAATGGGTAGGCAGAATGACCTCCCCAACTCCAATATGTCCCTGTATTGACCCGCAGTATCCGAGGAATACCGCTTTCTTCACTCCGAAGGCCACTAACTCCTCCAGCAGGATGACCGCATTGGGTGCGCCGTACCGCGATTGGGTTATCGTGCATCCCCTCCCACCCGTAACCCCTCGGTACAATCTGTCATTCCTGCCCATCCAAGCTTGCACCCTCCGGGCCTTCATTTCCTGAACAAGGGCCAGTAAATCACGTCGACTGAAGGTAATAATAGCCACCTCGTCCAACGCCAATGCATCCTCCGCTACT
>CAYFXP010000590.1:0-13270 GCA_964346935.1 uncultured Syntrophobacterales bacterium | reverse complement strand
GTATGAAATGTCGGAGGAAAGATTTAACTACGAAACGAGTACGAAGTGGATCGAGGGGAAAAAGATGAAGCTTATGGTGGAGGGACAGCCCGAGCTTGAGGTCTGCCCACCGCCCGAATTCGGCGGACCAGGGGGATTTTTAACCCCGCCAGACCTCTTTGTCGCCTCGGCCAGCACCTGCTATACGACGACATTCTTCACCATGTCGGCAAAAGCACGCCTGAGTTACGTTGATTTCAGGTGCAGGGCAGAGGGAACCCTCGAAAAATTCGAGGGCAAGGGATTTCAGTTCACCAAAATAGACCTCTATCCGGAAGTAACCATCGCAGATGAGGAAGAACGGGAGAGAGCGGAACAGGTCCTTGAGACAGCCAAGAAGTACTGCTTGGTTACCAATTCGATGGCATGCGAGATCACGTTGAATCCAACGATAAAGGTGAAATAGGATTGAAGGAGGGACCGATGAGTTCAAAAGATCTACAATATCCGGATGACCTCAAGTACAACGAGGAGCACACCTGGCTGAAAGTTGAGGGGAACAAGGGCCGCGTGGGAATAACTGACTATGCGCAAGAGCAGCTGACCGATATTCTATTCCTGGAACTCCCAGACGAGGGAACTCAGGTAAAACATTTGGAGCCCTTTGGGATTGTAGAGTCCGCCAAATCCACCAATGACCTCTTTTCCCCAGTGAGCGGGCAGGTCATCGATGTGAACAGACCTTTGACCAAGAAGCCAGGCACCATCAACAAAGACCCCTATGGCGAGGGGTGGATGGTCGTAATCGAAATGTCAAATACGGGAGAACTCGATTCCCTTATCTCCGCCGAACAATACAAGGATTTCGTCGAATAGGGGGAGATGGGATAGTGAGACAGGTAGATCTTTCGGGAATTTGGTGTAGAAAAAGATGGATTGAATAGCTACTGGAAACGGCGAGACATGGACTTACGGGTATTGGAAAGGGACCTGAGGGAGATAGTTAGGGATCGCGTCACGACCAGCGAATTCGAGCGGTGGTTTTACCGGAGCGATATGGCCCCAATTGCATCGGAGTTGAAAATCTTATTCAAAACGATGCCCTCGGCAGTGGTGAGACCCGTGACTGATGAAGAGATATCCAAAGTTGTCGCTTACTGCAATGAGAGGGTGATACCCATCGTACCTCGAGCGGGCGGTTCGTCGGGTTTATTGGGTTCTGTTCCAAAAAAGGGGGGGATTGTCATCGACCTCCTCGGCTTGTCCGACATGATCGAGATAAACGAGGACGGGAAAACCGTGCTCACCGAGGCGGGGATCACCTGGTGGAACCTCGATCAGGAACTGAGAAAGAGAGGGTTGACCATCAAGAGCTACCCGTCCAGCGCGAAGTCCGCAACGGTAGGTGGTTGGGTAATGACCTCGGGCGATGGCATCGGAAGCTTGAAGTACCATAAGGTTCACGATCAAATTACCCGGGCTGAGTTCGTTCTTCCGGACGGATCGATCCGGGATTTTTCCAGAGGTAGGGGCCTTGAAGACTTCTTCCAATCAGAGGGTATATTTGGAATCGTGACCAAGGCGGAAATAGAGGTTCGGGATATCCCCGAGGCCACATCCAGACACCTGATTTATTTCAATAGGATGGAGTCGCTCCTCGAGACGGCAGAGATGTTGGCCCATATTGAGCCAGAGCCGTATAGTATCGAGATTTTCGACGACCACTATCTCAGCCTTGTAAAGGCGTCGGGCTACCCCACCCCGGATTTTGAACCGGGGAGCGGATTTGCGCTTCTAGCCTTCGAGGGTAAAGGGAAGGAGAACGATGAAGTGAGGCGAAAGCTCGGGAAATTGCTGGAGGAGGTGGGAGGTGTGGAAAGGGAGGGAGCTGATGAGGAGTGGGAACAGCGTCTATTCCTCTTCAGGGTGAGGAGAGCCGCCCCAACCATCATGCTCAGCGACGCCGTCATTCCCATCGGCAAACTGAAGGAATTTCACCTCGGCCTTCAGAGACTGAACAAGCGTACAATGGGTTTAGTCGGATATGTAACCTCGGCCGAAGAAGTCACGCTCCTGCCCATGTACGTGACCGATGAGAGGAAGCTGGTGGAATTTGCCTTTTCCCTTCATACTCCGCGGGACATCGCCGACTTATCCCTTGAGGTGGGCGGGTATCCAGGAGGGGGGTTAGGGGTGTGGAATGCTCCTTACAAGGAAAAAGTCCTCTCCTGGGAAGAGCTGGCAAGGAGGAAGGAGAGGAAAAGGACCTTGGATCCCAAAGACATTATGAACCCGGGGATGTGGGTCGATTCCCCGATGATTTTGAGCGCTCCATTATATCGGTTGGCCACATCGACACTCGCCCTCGTGGATAGGGTAGTGCCAAAGCGAGCGGAGATTATTGGAGAGGTTGCGGGTAAGGACTTCATTGAAGAGGCTCGGGCCTGTGTGCAGTGTGGTTACTGCGTAACCGTTTGCCCAACCAATCAAGGATGGTTGTCATCCACTCCGCGGGGAAAGCTCCTGGCGTTAAAGAACTTCTTTTTAGATCGTTCTTATAATCAGAGGAAAATAACTCAGGAGTTTGTCGATAGGGTTTATGAGTGCACGATGTGCGGGAGGTGTGAGGAGGATTGTACCGTCAAAATCCGATCCCCGGAGTTGTGGGAATCCCTTCGATCAGATCTTCAGGCAAGAGGGTTTAGCTTAAGTGCAATAGATGACCTCGTAAACGTCCTGGTAGAAAGTCGAAATACGGCGGGGAAACCCATTGAAAGACAGGTGGATTGGCTTCGGAGGGCACGGTTGTCATTCAATCCGGTGGAGAAGGATAAGGCAAAGGTAGTCTATTTCGTCGGGTGTAATACCGCCTATTTCGCCATGGCCTCTCCCATAGCCCAGTCCTTTGCCCACATCTTGGATTTAATGGGCGTTGATTTTGCGGTTGTCGGTGGAGAGCAGTGGTGCTGTGGCTTTCCCTTCCTCATGGCCGGCAAACATGAACAGTCAGGGGATTTCATTCTCCATAACATGGACATGGTGAAGGAATTGGGTGCGGACACCGTGCTCGTGAACTGTCCGGGATGCTACCGAGTCTGGAGCGAGGAGTACAGGAAGATCATTCACGATGAACATGGGCTCAACGTCATGCATAGCAGTCAATTTCTTGCACGAGCAATCCAGGAAGGGAGGATCGTTCTGAATGAGATGAACGAGAGGGTGACGTATCACGACCCGTGTGATTTGGGGAGAAATGCCGGGGTCTACGACGAACCCCGGCATATTATCAACAGTATCCCTGGGGCCAGGTTCGTGGAATTAGAAGATCATCGACAGTATGCCATGTGTTGCGGAGCTGGCGGTGATCTGCTTGCGGTGAACCTTAGACTATCACAGGAGGTCGCCAAAAAGAGGGCGAAACAGGTTATGGAGACAGGGGCCGATATTCTTGTCACCTCATGTCCCTCGTGCATGAGGATGTTGGGATTTGGCATACGGGAGCTCGATGGGGAGGTGGCCGTCATGGATATCTGCCAACTGGTTTATCAAGCGATGGGAAAACCCTCCTGAGAGATCTCCCTGAGTTTTTGCTTTACACAAGAACCTTTTTTTGATAAAGGATTCACAAAATTGAGGAGGTGATTGTCCCATGAACATGGCCAGTTTTTTCAAACCATGGGTGGAGAAATCGCCGGATAAGGCGGCCATTATCTTTGAGGATAGGCGGATCAGCTATGCCGAGTTCGATAAACTCATCAACAAGGTGGCCAATGGCCTTCTCGGATTGGGTTTGAAAAGGGGGGATGTCGTTTCGTTATTCCTCCCCAGCCTGCCCGAGCTCCTAATGAGCTATCTTGGGACGGTACGGGCGGGTCTCGTGGCCAACGTGGTCAATGCCATGTTGAAGGATATAGAGGTGGAATATATCCTGAAGGATTGCCAGACAAAGGCGGTCATAGTTGATAAGGGCCGTGAACCGATTTTGGATAAGGTGAAGGGCAATATCCCATCCTTGGAACACCAGATTCTCCTGGGCGGGGATAAGGGTGAACCCAATGCCTTTGAGTACATCCTGGGGAAAGCACCGGGTCAATTCACGCCGGTAGAGATGGGTGAGGGGGATCTTTGCCACCTTATGTATACCTCTGGAACGACGGGATGGCCGAAGGGGGTGATGGCAACCCACAGGAACATTACCCATAATGTAACGGAATTTGGCAAGGTCCATTTTAAAACGGACGATACTATCATGGTGGCTACGCCGATTTTCCACTGTTGGGGCTTGATTAACGGGACCTTCGGAATGCTGAGCCGTGGGGGGACGGTGATAAGTGTGGAGCGGTTTTATCCGGACAAAGCCCTGGACGATATTGAGAGGCTTCGCCCCACGTGTTTTATTGGGGTTCCTCCCATGTACAACCTCTGTGTCAAGACACCGGATGTCGAGAAAAGGAGAATCGATTCCGTTGTATTCTGTTTGTCGGCAGCAACGAAGATGCCCGTGGAGCTCATCAAGCTGGTGGAGGAGAAGCTCAAGTGGAAGTATGCGGAGGCGTGGGGTTTAACCGAGGTCTCGTGTGTGGGCACGACGGCCGCGTTTACCGAAACGAGAATCGGTTCGTGTGGGTATGCTATGGCCGATGGTAAACTGAAGGTGATCGGTGAAGATGGGAAAGAGGTGCCCGTTGGGGAGAGGGGGGAGTTGTGCATTAGGGGGACCTGTGTGACCAAGGGGTATCTCAACAAGCCGGAGGCGACCCGAGAGGTGTTCGATGAGGAAGGGTGGTTCCATTCGGGGGACATCGCAATTATGGATAAGGATGGATATGCCTATATTGTTGACCGGAAGAAGGACATGATCAATGTGGGTGGTGAGAAGTTGTTTCCCAGCGAGGTGGAGGACATCATGCTCACCAACTCGAAGATCAAGGATCTGGTTATCGTTGGGATTCCCGATGAGTTGAAGGGAGAGGTGGGCAAGGCGTTCGTTGAGTTGAAAAAGGGAGAGGGGGCTACTGAGGAGGAGATCAAGGAATTTTGCAAGCCGAGGATGGCCCCGTATAAGATACCAGCGGTCATCGAATTCGTGGATGAAATTCCGAGGAGTGCCTCGGGGAAAGCCCTTAGGAGGCTTCTGAGGGATAAGGAGTGGGAGAAAGGCCAAAAGGGATGAAAACGGTCCTAGAAATGGTAAAATCATGTTGGTGGTAGGCGAAAGGATCAATTCCAGCAGAAAGAGCATTGAGCCGGCTCTCAAGGAGAGGGATGCCGGATTTATCGTAAAGGAGGCAAGGGATCAGGTTGAGGCCGGAGCCCACGTGATCGATGTCAATACCGCCACGTTAATGGATAAGGAGGTGGAATCCCTTACGTGGGCGGTCCGGTTGATTCAGGATTCGTTTGATATCCCCGTATGCATCGACAGCCCGAATCCCGTTGCTGTCGGAGAAGTTCTTCCCTTTTGTAAGGGGAAGGCCATGATCAACTCCATCACCGCGGAGGCGGAGCGGTACGCCAAGTTGATTCCCCTAATTCAGGAGCACACCCCCAACATGGTTGGGCTGTGCATGGATGATCGAGGGATGCCCGATACGGCGAGGGATCGGATTCGGATCGCCTCGGACCTCATCGGCAGGCTTATCAATGATGGGATTCCGTTGGGAGACATCTACATCGATCCTGTTGTTACCCCGGTGAGCACGGATACCCGGTATGGGGTGGCAGTTTTGGATGCCATCGAGGCGATCATGAAGGAATTTCCAGGGGTTCACACTATCTGCGGCCTGAGCAACGTCTCCTTCGGCCTTCCCAACCGGAGGCAGGTGAACCAGGTGTTCTTGGTCATGGCCATGACCAGGGGTTTGGATGCGGTTATTTTGGATCCCTGTGATAGGCGCATGATGGCCAACTTGATAACGACGATGACCCTTTTGGGGAAGGATGAGTTCTGCACGAACTACCTCACGGCCTTCAGGGAGGGGAAATTGGCGTGAGCTCGGAGGTAGCAGGAATATCCAATACACAGTTCAAGTAAGGAGGGGCCCATGGCGGACTTAAAGGAGATGTCCTTATTGGTGCAGAAGGGTAACTTCAAGGAGGTGGAGCGGCTTACGCAGGAGGCGTTGAATGAGGGGTTATCGGCTCAAGACATTTTGCAGGGGGGTCTCATAGCGGGGATGAGTGTCATTGGGGAGCGGTTTAAGAAGAACGAGATCTACGTCCCCGAGGTGCTGCTTGCCGCTCGGGCCATGAAGGCGGGCATGGCGCTTTTGAAGCCCATTCTGGCCGATACGGGGGCTGAGCCCCTCGGCAGGGTTGTGCTTGGGACGGTAAAGGGGGATCAGCACGATATCGGAAAGAACCTGGTAGGAATGATGTTGGAGGGGGCTGGCTTCGAGGTGTTCGATTTGGGCGTGGATGCTCCTACTGAAAAGTTTGTGGACACGGCCAAAGGGAAGCGGGCTGATATCGTTGGGATGTCGGCCCTTCTGACCACCACCATGCCTCACATGAAAACCATCATCGAGGCCCTGAAGTCTGCGGGCCTGGCGGCCAAGACTATGGTTGGCGGGGCCCCGGTCACCCAGCGATTCGCCGACGAGATTAAAGCCGATGCCTACGGCAAGGACGGTGCCCTTGCCGTGGAGAAGGCTAAGGAGCTATTGGGTAAGGTGTAGGGAGTCTTGAAATCTCACCGATGAATTGAAAGCGATAGAAGGAAAGGAGGAGTTAGTTATGAAGTACAACGGAAGGGATCACGTAAGGGCGGCTTATTCGAGGTCCTTTACGGACAGGGTTCCCGTCTATCCCATTACCAGCCTCATCAATGCCAAGGTGGCCGGGATGACCATTAAGGAATATTTAACCCAACCCAAGAAGTTCGCCAAGGCAGTGGTCGCTTCCTACGAGCGCTTTCAAGGGGATGTGGTTACCATGATGGCGGACCTGGTGATGGAAACGGAGGCTTGCGGGAGCACGGTGGCAATGCCGGAGGATGATTTGGCATACGTCACCAAGCACGTGCTCGATGACAAGAAGAAGCTCGCCAAGATGAAGGTTCCCGATCCAATGAAGAACGCGCGATTGCCTTACTACATCGAGGGGCTTTCTCTGGCGAGGGACCAGATAATGGATTCCGCCGCTGGAAGCGTCATCTGTGGACCGTGGCAGATCGCGGTCAATCTACGGGGAGCTCAAGAGATCATCATGGACACCGTCGATGATCCTGACTTCGTCCACGATTTGATGAAGTTTACAACGGAATTCGCCCAACGATTCGGAATGGCCATCAATACGGAGGCAAGGGTTGGGCTGAGCTACTCCGAGGCGGCGTGTTCTCTGAACCTCATCTCCCCCAATATCTATCGCACATTCGTGCTTCCCTATCACCAGCAATTGGTGAGGTACTTCAGCGAGAAGAGGACCGGCGTAACCCTGCATATTTGCGGATATATTGATCCCATCATGGAGGATATCGTGGCCACGGGCGTTTCTGCTCTCAGTATTGATTGCTACTCCTCTTTGAAGAAACTGATGAAGATCTCCAATCGAAAACTCGTGATCATCGGTAACGTAGACATCCTGCTCTTCAAAGACGGAACAAAGAAACAGATTGAGGAAGCCACCAAGCGATGCATCGACACAGCCGCTCCCTATAGCGCATATGTCCTCTCATCCGCCTGCGAGATACCACCGACGGCTCCTCTTGAGAACATCGATCACTTCGTCAAGTTTGCCCAAGATTACGGACGTTACGAGCGGATGGTTCCGGGATGGATAGGGTACAAGATATAGCTTCATTTGGTTTCTCCAGATGGGTGAGGAGGCAAACCCGAGAAAGGAGCGAAAATATGGATTGGAAGAAATACGTCGAGGACTTAAACAGTTATATCCGATTGAATAGCTTCCCCATCGCTATCAACCTGGTCAAACGGTTGAAAGACCTTCCGCCAGGGGCGAGAAAGAGGCGGTTTAAGGTCAATGTCTGCCAGCTTGGCGCATACGCCCGACGCTACGGATGGAACCTCTATGGGGAGGCCAAGGATATGGACTGTCTCCTGGGGGCCTGTACCTGCGGGTTAATCCCCACTCCTGATCGGGTCACCAAGGGCGTTCTGGGGGAGAAGGTCTATCAAAAGGACCTGAGGACGGCTGCCGCAATGCAGAAGGCCCTACCAAAGTTGGATCCGGTCTATAAGGCGGTTGCGTGCTACGCCCTGGGCACAGCGGACGGCATTGATCCGGATGTTATCATGGTCTACATCGACTCCGCCCAGGCGATGAGGCTGACTCAGGCAGCGCTGTGGCACAGGGGTGGCAGCCTTCAGACCCCGTCCGTTGGGGACGCGGGAATGTGTGGCATCGGCATCGCCTATGTGATGAAGACCAAAGGAGTAGCCAGAGAGGTTCCCTGTTTGGGAGATCGGAGGTTTGCGGCTGTTCAGGACCACGAGCTCTTCTTTGCATGGCACCGGGATCGGGCCGAAGAGATCCTTGAGGGTTTGGAAGGAACTCACAACGCTGGAATCCGATATCCCATACCCACAGCACTGGATGAGGCCCCGATGCCCCCCAACTACTTCGTTGAAGTTCAGGATTTGATGGCCAAGAAGAAACCGGCCAAGAGAAAGGGGAAATAGGGGAAATCATTACTTGTTGCTCTCAATAGTTGAGGCTTAAAAGGGTGCCCGAGCAAATTGGGCCCCCTTTTTGTATGAAATTCGCGGGATGAGGAGGGATTCCTTTAATGATCTCCTTTTTCTTCCTTGATTCCGGCTATTTCCATGGCAACCTTCTTCTTCTCGTCGATGTTTGCCACCCTCATGAGGGAAATCATCTGTGCTTGAACGGAACCCGCCCCGTGCCAGGTTCCGGCTCCATGCAGACCGGCGGCCCAATTCTGGAGCACCTTTGTAATCCGCATCCTCTTCTCCGCGGGAACCTTCACCTTGAGATATTTCTCGAGGTAACCCTTGGTGGAGGGGTTCCTCAAATCCTCAAAGGAGGGCATGGTGGTAATCAATCCCCCGGCTATATCTCCGGCAAAGGACATGATCTCCCAAAATCCCGGGGCAATGGTCAACTTGGCTACATTGCCGAAGAGGTCATCGGGCATCCAGACTCCCGAGGCGGGCGGCTCCTCGAATCCCTTCACCGCGGCGGCGATGGCACAGGCATGGGCTTGTTTGGAGTCCCTTATCATCTCGGTGAGCATGCTCATGATGTGGGGTGCCCTGTCAGTGCCCTGGTATTCAGCGGCCAATGCGGCCGCCCCAATGATGACATCGGCAAACCCAACCTTGCACGCCCCGCCGCAGTTCATCCTGTGAGTTTTGGCAAACCGTGTTACGGCGATGCCGGCATACTTGACCTCTCCACACATGAAGACGTTCTCCCAGGGTATGAAGACGTCGTCGAAGACTATGATGGAGGTTTCCCTCTGCCCGTATATTGGATTACCCAATTCATGGATGTCCTCTGTGCGTTCCCTCTCCGCCGACATGGGGTTATATTGGGCGATGTAGGTCAGGCCCTCCTCGCTATTGGGGACGGCGAACGCAACCGCGTAGTCTTCGCTTCCTTCCCTCAAGCCTTGTCCTGGCATTACTAGGGTCCAATCGGCAGCGTACGCGCCGCTTTGGTGAAATTTAGCACCTTTCACGGTGATGCCATCGGATTTCTTCTCCACAATATGGACATACATATCTGGATCGCCTTCTCCTATCTTTAAACTCCTATCCCCTTTGGCATCGGTCAAGGCGCCGCTACATGCCCAATCGTCGGCTTGGGCCTTTTTTACGAATTCGTTGAAGCGTTTATGGTAGCCCGACCCTTGCGCTTTATCCATCTCCCACGTGACACTAGCCAGGGCATTGATAACGTCGCAGCCCACACACCGGTAGTTACAGGTGCCCAATTTCTGAGCGGCAAGCAAGGCCATGTCTGCACGGCCCATCAAGTCATCGTTACTGCAGTTGACGTGGAGGTTCCGATTGATCTTCTCCCCGGTCAGGTGAGAGGTGGCGACCATAGGATATTCATATCGGGAATCCAGAGCAAGGTCGAACACCAATGCGGTGGCTTCCAGAACGGATTTAGTGACAGGGTTATCCTCCAGGTTTTCCACCTTCTTGCCGTGCATATAAACATTATGCTTGATCTTTCTCTGTCTTTTCTTATATTTTTCCCCGGATATCAATGCCATTGTAAACTCCCCCTTTCCGAGTTAACTTCGGATTTATCTCCAAATGCTTCTGAACCTCTAGGATCAACGGTGGGGAAAGCCCCCGTGCTTGTCGAGGCCAATATTCCCCAAATCTAGCTAAAGGCGTATGCGGGAAGTGACCCATTACAGCTCTGAGCTCGCCCTAATTTCCCTTCCTCTATATTTCCCCCACCTATCGTGAATCCATACCCATTGTGATGGAAATTCCCTTACCTTTTCCTCGATTAAGCGGGTGAAAAGGGAAGTGTTCGTCAGAATATCCCTGGCTCTATCCTCGGATCTGGTCAGCTTGTCCACCCTCTCGGCCACGATATAATGCCGGTTATCTTCACCGCGATACGTATATCCGAAGAAGACTTCTGCCTGAGAAGCCAGTGCAAGGGAAGCCGCACCTGAAGGGGCCGTGGTTGGCATGCCCAAGAAGGTGACCGGAACCGAATCGATTCCCTTGATGTGTTGATCGATCAATACGCCGAGGAGCTCATTTCTCCTCAGCACCCTTAAGATCTCCTTGGTGGAGGCGGCGATGGATTCTCCCTTCCGTGCACTACCTCTCAGGATGGTTTTCACCCCGTATCGAGACCGGAGTCTGAGCAGAATGCGATTAATTCTCTCATCATAGACGGATCTGGCGATGACATTAACGGGATGGTGTCCCTTGAGGGCATAGTAGGCGGCCATGAGCTCCCAGCTGCCTAAATGGGCCGTGATGTAAATAACCCCCTTTCCCTTCTTAAACCCATTCTCCAACACTTCCTCTCCCCTTGCGGTTATGATGCTATTGATTTGCTGGGGAGGACGTCTGTTGAGGACGCTAATCTCAAGGGCATTCTTTCCCAAGTTCGCGAAGACGTCCCTTGCTAATTTGAGGATTTCTCGCCGATCCTTCTGCCCGGTAAAGGCCATGGCCAGGTTTCCGATGGTCCTCTTCCGTAGCTTTCGCAGGCAGTGGAAGGCGAGTCGGCCCGCAAATTCACCTACTTTTAGGGCTGCCCTCCGGGAGAGGAGGCTGGTGAGCTCTATGGCCCCGAGAAACAACAGGTAGAGCGCATCCCTCTTAAACTTTTTGATTTCCCGTCTCATCGTGTTCCGCACCGGTAAAAAGCGAGGGATTGAAAGGCCAAAGAAGGATTAAATCCTAAATCCGAAGCAATAAATCTTAGACAAATTCTCATTTCCAAATTTCAAATTCAAAATCCTTTTGTCCTCTTGGATTTTGGTCACCTGATATTGTTTAGAGTTTGGAGATTAGAATTCAGAATTTGCTTGTGTTATTTGCTTCGGGGAGTTCTAATGGTCCTCGGGCAACTGGTTCAGCTCGATGAGAACCCCGCCTGCGCTCTTGGGGTGAACAAAGGCTACCCTCGTATTGTGGGCGCCTGGACGCGGTTTTTCATCGATCATCCTGGCCCCCCGTTTCATCAATTCCTGCACCTCCCTTTCGATATCGTCCACCTCGAGGCAGATGTGGTGGATAGCGGGGCCCTTGGTTTCAAGGAATTTGACAAGGGGTGAATCGTCGCTGGTGGGCTGAACGAGTTCTATATTACTCTCTCCGATTTTGAAAAAGCCGACCTTGGTCTTTTGCTCCACCACCACTTCCACACCGGAAAGGTCCAATTTTAGGATATCGGAGTAGAATGCGGCCGCCTCATCGATGTCATGTACCGCAATGGCTATGTGATCGATCCTCTTTACCATTTCAACAACCTCCCTTGCCGGGGCTTCGAACGTCCCCTTTAGCGTTTGACGATCTTCTCAATGAACTTTACGATATCCTGGATAGTTGTCCCGGGCTGAAAGATTTCCCTGATGCCGGCTCTCTTCAGGCCAGGTATGTCATCTACCGGGATGATACCTCCCCCGAATACCGGAATGTCCCCTGCATTTCTCTCCTTGAGGGCCTCGACGATCCGCGGAAACAGGTGATTGTGGGCGCCGGAGAGGCAACTCAGCCCCACGACATCGACCCCTTCTTGGACCGCCGTGGCCGCGATTTGTTCCGGGGTTTGACGGATCCCGGTATAGATGACCTCCATTCCCGCATCCCGCAAGCCCCTCGAGACGACCTTGGCGCCCCGATCGTGTCCGTCCAATCCCGGCTTTGCGACGAGCACCCGGATTTTCCTCTCCCCTCTCATGCCTTGTCTCCTTGAAGTCTTCGATCGGTCAAATTAAGATGTCTGGGAACCTTGAAAAGATCTGCAAAACCCTGACCGCATGAATCCAGCACTGCGGCAGCCCAGGGCCGCCTCCGAACGGGAGCCGTTAGCTCTCCCTATATTCCCCGAAGACATCCCTCAACACGTCGGATATTTCCTCCACCGTGGCATAGGCCTTGACCGCATCCAAAATAGGGGGAACGATATTCCCATCTCCCTCAGCCGCTTTCCTCAGGGCTCCCAAGGCCTTCTTGACGTGGCGAGAGTCCCTCTCCTCCTTTACCCTCGTCAATTTTTCCTTCTGGTATCTCTCCACCTCGGGGTCTATCTTCAAGATATCCCTGAGGGGTTCTTCCTCGGCAACGAATTCGTTCAACCCTACAATGATGAGCTCCTTATCCTCGATCGCCTTCTGATAGGCATAAGCGCTATTGAGGATTTCATTTTGCATGAATCCGGATTCGATGGCCTTAACGGCACCTCCCATGGAATCGATCTTCTCGATGTATTCGAGGGCCTTGGCCTCAATCTCATCGGTCAATTTCTCAATTGCATAAGAACCCGCCAAGGGGTCCACAATATCCGTTACCCCAGTTTCATTTGCGATGACCTGTTGGGTCCTCAGGGCAATGGTCACGGAATCCTGAGTGGGCGTGGCATAGGCTTCGTCCCGTGAGTTTGTATGGAGGGATTGTGTCCCCCCTAGCACGGCCGATAATGCCTGAAGCGTTACACGGATGATGTTGTTGTCGGGCTGCTGGGGAATGAGGGTACATCCCGCCGTCTGAGTGTGGAAACGGAGCATACAGGAAGCGTCCTTCTTGGCACCAAATCGCTCCCTCATGATCCGTGCCCAGAGCCTGCGCGCGGCCCTGAATTTGGCAACTTCCTCCAGGAAGTTGTT
>CAYFXP010000589.1:0-5252 GCA_964346935.1 uncultured Syntrophobacterales bacterium | reverse complement strand
GGATCGAAGATCGCCGGCGTTAAGAAGAAATTGGCCCCGTTTCGAATCTTTTTCTCCATATCGGCAATCTCCAACTCCAATGCACCCGGTTCCAAACCCGGGTTGACCTCCGCCCCGATGAAAAATTTCGGGAACCCGTCAAGATCGTTCCCGGTCATGTCGTGGCCCTTCTGCAATCCCTGTATAACGGAGATGAGCTCAATGGAGGTGAGGTCGTAGACGGGCTTCGCATCGGGGTGATCCCCCAGTGGAGGCTCCTCCCCTTCGACCACGAGGACGTTCTCGATGCCCAATACCGCTGCATTGAGCAAATCCGATTGTAATGCCAATCGGTTCCGATTTCCGCAGGCGATCTGGAAGATGGCCTTGATCCCCTTTTCCTTGAGGAGATAACAGGTAACCAGGGAGCCGAGTCTCATCACAGCGTTCTGAAGGTCTGGGACGACCACGAACTCCACCCTTCCCTTCAGGAATTCGGCATTCTCGAGGAGCTCCTTTGTATTGACGCCCTTTGGAGGCTGGATCTCCGAGATGACGATGAATTTGCCCGATTCCAATTGCTCTCTCAAGCTCATTCCGCCCTCCCCTTTGTTAGGCCCTTGGGCGAGGTAACAATCCGGCCATCTCAACGATCTCCGCGACCCGGTGCTCCCATTCGATGGCCATAATATGAACCCCGTGAACCCCCTCAATCCCCCTTAATTCCTGAATCTGTGCCACACAGAGCTTGATTCCCTCCTCAGCGGGTTTCTCCGCCTTCACCATTCGATCGATGAGCGACTCCGGAATCGAGATCCCGGATACGTTTCTAGCCATATATCGGGCCATACCACCTGATTTAAGCGGGGTTACACCGGCCAAAATGTGAACTTTCTCATGGAGGCCACGATCCCTGACCATCTTCATCCATTCCTTGAAGCGAAGCATATCATAAATGCACTGGGTCTGAATGAAATCCACCCCTGCTGCAGCCTTTTTGGCCAACCGAACCACCCTAAACTCAAACGGATCGCCGAAGGGATTGGCAGCAGCTCCGATGTACATCCTGATATCACCTTCAACCTGGTCATCACCGCCCAGAATGGTCTTCTCATCCCTCAAGGTTCGGACACAATCGATGAACTGAATGGAATCCAGGTCGAACACGTTCTTGGCGTCCACCTGGTTGCCGAAGCTCTGATGATCTCCGCTCAGACAGAGTATATTCTTGACCCCCAGGGCTGAGGCCCCGAAGATATCGCTCTGAATGGCGATGCGGTTTCGGTCCCTCGTAACCATCTGCATCACCGGATCCAATCCCATTCGGACCAACAGCGAACACGCCGCGATGCTGGACATCCTGACGATGGCCGTCTGATTGTCCGTAACGTTGATTGCATCTACGTACCCCTTGAGGAGCTTGGCCTTCTTCTCAATTACGCTTACATCATTACCCTTTGGAGGACCCAGCTCCGCCGTTACGGCAAAAAGCTCCTTCTCCAAAACCTTCTCCAGATTGCTTCCGGCCTTCATAGCTTTAGATCCTCCCTCACAATGCTCCTCGGTCCGCTGTCCCTGCTCTCCTGGCCCCATTTCTTGGCCGGAATGAATTGTTCCATCCTATGGAGTTGACCGATGGCCTTGAGGCGATCGTAAATCTGTTGCCACACGCAAGGGACATCCTTTTTGATCTCGCAATTTCCCTCCTGAGATCCACCACAGGGACCGTTGAAGAGCTGCTTCGCACACCGTGCCACGGGGCAGATGCCCCCGGTCATATGGAGAATGCAGTTGCCGCAGGCCTGACATCTCTCTGCCCAGACACCAACTTCCTCTGTCTCGCCCATGAACTCGGTGTTCACACCTGGATAAACGGGAATTTCCGGAAATCCCTTGGCCAGGCTCTGGACCCCAACCCCACAGGCGATGGAGAGAATAGCCTCCACGCCCTCGGCTTTCTCCCTCAACTCAGCGACGAATTCGGGTTCGCACTGGCGAGTCGAACAGTCCTCAGCGATCTCCAGCCTTTTCCCGGCCTTCTTTCTGGCCATTCTCAGGGCAGAGGCAAGGAGGCCCACCTCTTTTTCCCCCCCTGCATGGCATACCGCCACACAGGCATTACATCCAACGAGGAGAACCCTGTTGTAGGGATCGAGAATACTGAGGATTTCTTCGACGGGTTTCTGCTCGGCTTTAATCATCGATCCGCACTCCTTCCCGCAAGGCAATTTGAAGGGCCATCTATGGTCACTTGACGGGACTGGGTCCCAGTCCCTCCAGATCTTTATATTTCCTTCGAACAGTCTCGGCGAACTTTGCACCGTTGTTGGTGGCCAAATTGCAGAGCTCCAATCTCTCCCTCTCCAGGCCAGTCATCTCCATGATCTCACGGATATAATCCATCCGGGCTTTTACCATGAGATTCCCGGTGAGGGATTGGCAGTTCTCCTCATGGCAGGCGAAAATCAATACCCCATCCCCTCCATTTTCAAGGGCCCGAAGCATGTGAAGGGCGTCGACCCGACCCGCGCAGGGGACACGAATAATCTCCAGAGTCTCCGGCAGCGATATACCGAGCTCTCCCGCCATGTCGGCAGCTACATAACCGGACTTATCACAGCAGAAGGCGATAATCCTGGGACGAAAAGGCTCCACAAAAATACCCCCTATGCCTCCATTTGCAGCAAGATCTGGGCGTCGGTCTGGTGTTTCAAACTAATTGCCTTGGTTGGACACGAACTGACGCAGATACCGCAACCGTAACACTGCGTTGGGATGACCCTTGCCGCCCTCCACTTGAAATTCCCTTCATATCCGCCGGTGATATAGATATTCTTTTCAGCATACGGTTCCACCACGATGGCCGAATGGGGACAAACCCGGGGACACGTTAAACAAGCAGCGCATTTTGCCGGATCGATTTCAGCAACCGCCAGGTCGTACTCATAGAGCCCCCGGGAAAGCAGTTGGGTCACCTCAGAAGCCGCGGCTTCCGCCTCCGCCAGGGCCTCATCCAGGGTCTGGGGATATCTGCAGCCTCCGGCGATGAAGACTCCCCGACGGTTTGCCCTCACCTCGGCAAACTGGGGGTTATCGTCCATGAAAAATCCCTCTCCGGAGAGGGGGATACCGAAAACACTGGCCAACATTTCGTTATACTTTGACGGCACAAACTCCTCGCTCATAACAACCAAATCCGAGTTGATGGAGAGGGTGTATTCGTCTCCCATCATTCGAGTCGCGACCTCCTTGACCTCCACGTTGATCTGGCCATTGACCAGGGAAAACCTGGGGGGATCATCGTATTTAACGAAGATGACCCCCATCTCCCTTGCCCTCCGGTACTGCCTTTCCATTCCATCCAGAGACACCTTAACATCCTTGCAGACAACGTATACCCTGCAGTCTTGATCTCTCCTCAGCAGGAGGGCGTTCTTGATCGCATTGGCCGAGTCGATTTTGATGGTTTCGTTGACCAGGTCCAGGATAAACGTTATGGTCTTGATGGGATTCCCCTTTTCATCCACGAGGGATCCCCCCTCCTTCCGAAGCATGGCCTCCAACTGTGGGGGGGAGATGAAACACCGATGGCCGAAAATTCCCTCGGCCTTGGGCACGACGTCGTACCCCGATGCCAGAAGAACGGTCGAACCCCTCACCGTTTCCCTCTTCCCATGGGGGTTCCCTATGGTTATACGGTAATTCCCCAGATACCCCTCAAAACCTTTCAGCTCAACCGATGTCCTCACGTCGATCCCCGGATGCTCCTTTACCCTCTCAACCTGTTTCTCAAACCAAGGGGAAACGTCATCAGGCCGGTCATAAAAATGCGCCAGTTGGATTGCCTTTCCCCCAATATCCTTTCCCCGGGTGAGCAGTGTCACACGGATGTTGGCGTCAGCCAGCGCCAGTGCAGCCCTGATTCCAACGATCCCTCCACCGACGATCACGGCCTCCGGTGGGATTTCAACCTTCTCCCGTCCAATGGGATTCAGTAAGCATGCCTCCCGGATCTTCCTCGCTATGATCGCTCTGACCTTTTCCCTTGCCCTCTGCCGCTCGCGGATCGTCCAGGCCACCTGTTCGCGAACATTGGCTGCGAGGAACATATACGGATTCAGGCCCGTGCCCACACTAAGACGCTGGAAGGATCCCTCATAGAGCCTCGGGCTTCCCCCCACAATAACCGCCCGATCCGCTTGCCCCTTTGCGAGCCCATCGGCGAGCACCTCAAGCCCGTCGGGAGATGAGAGGTCTTCGTCCTGATCACAGGAAACCACGTGCGGAAGGCCCGAGATGTATCGGATCATCTCCTCATCAAAGACATGGGATAATGCGCCGTTGCAGTGATCCAGAAAAACCGCAATTCGACAATCACCCGAGGATCTCATCGATCAGATGCCTCCGAGGTACCGAACGATCTTTTGAGCTGCGGACTTGGCGTCGATCATGGAGCTTCCAATGTCTCTGGGACCCTTGCAGGCACCCGCGACAAACACCCCCGAATCCTCAGGAGGGGATTTATAAAATCCATCCTCGTTCTTGGAGATCCCGATACCCTCCGCAAACCTTTCGGCATGGTGCCGTGGCTCCATCCCAATGGAGAGCACAACCAGATCAAACCCCTCCTCCACAATCTCCCCGGAAGCGGGATCTATGAATCTCATGCGGAGTTCGATGGATCCCTTGTGTCCGTAAACCTTGGAGGGAAGGCTACGGATGAGACGCATTCCCTCATCCTGTCGGCAGGATTGCAGGAGAGATTCAAAGGATCTGCCGAGAGGCTGAATATCGATGTAGAAAAAGCTTGTCTGAATCTCCGGATTCCCATGCCTGATAGCTTTCATGAACCGCAGGGCGTAAGCGCAGCAGACCTTGGAACACCACAGGTGGCCAATGGTTTCGTCCCGACTCCCGACGCACTGAAAGAAGGCGATCTTCGAGGGGATATGGCCGTCCGACGGACGGTGAACTCCTCCCTTGGTCCGAAGCATCTCATCCAGCTCATGAGCGGTGATGACGTTCTGGAGGATTCCATAGCCATACTCAGGCTTTCGGCTTGCGTCAAAGAAATCAACCCCCGTCGCGACGAGGATGGCCGAGGCATCGAGGTTGATTCTATGGCCATTGCATTGAACCTGGGCGTTGAATCCGTTCGGCTGGCCGGAAACCCCTTCCAGCCTGCTCTCGGTCATGATTTTGACCCGAGGCCTTCGGTTCACCTCCTGGATTTGATTGTCCACCACGCAGGCAAAGCATTTGTTGCATTTCTC
>CAYFXP010000588.1:0-4154 GCA_964346935.1 uncultured Syntrophobacterales bacterium | reverse complement strand
CAACGGAGGGTGGAGGGGCATAATTTCGATATCAGGAAGCACCTGCTGGAGTACGATGACGTGATGAATAGACAGAGGGAGGAGATCTACCGGCGGAGGAGGGAGGTCTTGGGCAATGACTCGGTGAGCGACCGAATCATGGAGATGGCGGAGGAACTGCTGGAGGAGATCGTGGATGCCCACACCGATAGAAAGACCTATCCCGAGGAGTGGGACCTGAAGGGGCTGCAGGATGAAGTATTCAGGGGTTTTTCGATCCATTTCGACATGGCAACGGAAAAGTCCGACGGGTTGGATCAGGATGGGTTGAGGGAGCAGATCCTCGATGAGGTGCGGATGGCCTATGCGAAGAAGGAAGAGGAACTCGGCCAAGAGATCCTGCGCCATCTGGAGAAGGTCATCTTGTTGCAATCCATTGATACCCATTGGAGGGAGCACCTCCTTAACATAGATTATCTGAAGGAGGGAATTGGACTCCGCGGATACGGTCAGAAGGATCCCTTGACGGAGTTCAGGAGAGAGGGATCCGAGATGTTCTTGGATATGTTGGCCGAGATCACTGATGATACAATTCGTCAGCTTTTTGCGATAAGACTGGCGGCAGAAAGGGAGGCAAGGGGTCGGAGGAGGGAGAGGCCTCAACGGCTCACCCTCACCCGAGGGGAGATGCTGGCGCCTCCCGTTGAGGGCGAGATGGCGACGCCGATGGAAGCGTCTATGGCCATGCCTGAGGCTGAGGGGGGCAAGGTGGTAACGTTCCGGAGGGAGGGAAGGAAGATCGGCCGTAATGAACCATGTCCCTGTGGCAGCGGAAAGAAATACAAGAAGTGTTGCGGAAGGTAAGGTGTGGAATGAGGGCGATAGGGAGGGAAGGGTGAACAGCGGTACGGGGGAGAAGCAGGGCGGGGATGTCTTCATCCCCGGGTTCATGTTTTCGGGAATATCCGCGGGCATTAAGGAGGGCGAGGAAAGGGACCTTGCCCTTTTTTATTCCGTAAGGCCGTCCACGGCGGCGGCGGTATTCACCACCAATAGGGTGAAAGCGGCACCGGTCCTCATTGACCGGGCCAGGATGAGGAGGGGTCTCTGTCAAGCGATAATCGCCAACAGCGGAAACGCCAACGCCTGTATGGGGAAGAGGGGGATGCGGGACGCACGGGCAATGGTGGATGCGACGGCAAAGGCGCTTCGGATACCCAGGGGGCTGGTATTGGTTTCATCCACAGGTGTGATTGGCAAACCCTTCCCCATCGATAAAATACTCCCTCGGATCCCCGCCCTCATCGATAATCTCTCTTCCCATGCCCTTTTTGATGCGGTGAAGGCCATCATGACCACCGATAGATTCCCCAAGGTGAAGATGCAGAAGCGTTCCATCGGTGGAAGGGAGATTCGAATATGCGGGGTTGCGAAGGGAGCCGGAATGATAATGCCCCGTATGGCGACGATGCTCTGCTTCGTGATGACCGATGCGGCCATTGAGAGGGCGCTGCTCCAGAAGGCGCTATCCGATGCTACGGATCTTAGCTTCAACCGGATTACGGTTGATGGGGATACCAGCACCAACGACACTGTACTGGTTTTGGCCAATGGAGTGGCAAAAAATCGACCAGTTTCGCCCAAGTCCGCCGATTATTCCCTCTTTCGGGACGCCCTGAGCGAAGTCATGCTTGAATTGGCCAAGATGATCGTCAAGGATGGGGAGGGAGCCACGAAACTCATCGAGGTTAAGGTAGAAGGTGCCCGGAGCAAGGCCGACGCCAAGAAGGTGGCAGTGAGCATTGCCAACTCGAATCTCGTGAAGGCGGCCTTCTTCGGCGGGGACGCCAATTGGGGGAGAATTGCTGCCGCCATTGGGCGCTCGGGGGTTCGCATCAACCCCAAGGCCTTCGATATCCTCTTGAACCACGTTCCCGTTGTCTTAGGCGGAGTTGGCACGGATGAGAGGCTGCAGGAGGAGGCCGGTCAGGTGCTCAAGTTGAATACGGTTACGGTGACCATCCGCCTCCATCAGGGAAGCGTCCATACCTCTATCTATACCTGCGACCTTTCCATCGATTACGTCAAGATTAACGCCCACTACCGCACCTGAATCGACCATAAAGGTAGCCCGTGGTAAGCTGCTTACCGCCTCAACGTCGCCTTGTTTATCAGGGGTTTTAGCAGAAAATCCAATGCATCTACAACATCTGGGAGGAGGACGTCGGAATTCTTAACCGTTTCGGCGGAGGCCCCCTCCTTGCCGATAATGCAGAGGCCCAGGGCGGAATCCCTCACCATGAGATGATCGTTATATCCATTGCCAATGCCAACGGTTCGCTCGGGCCCTATCTCCCGGATAAATTCCGCCTTCTCCCGAGACGTATCATCACCCGCAAGGAGCACTATCTCCGCCTTGAGTTTGCCCAAAATCTGGCCCGCCAAGCCCCTGGTGTCCGCCGTGAGCACATAGATTTTTGCCCTCTGGGCCAGCAGGTTGATCTTGTCCCTGGCTTTGGCGTGGATTTTCCCGTTGACGGAAAGAGTACCGTTGAGATCAAGGACGATGTTGTCGAATTCAAGAATCCCTCTTCCCGGGACGTCCAGCCTGATCATGGGATCCCTTCCCCGGCAATCGCCGTCTTAAGACTTCGTACATCATCAGCGCTCCAGCCACAGAGGCATTGAGGGAGGTGATTTCACCACAGAGGGGAATGGAGGCGAGGAAATCACATTTCTTCTTGACCAGGACCCGAATCCCCCTTCCCTCACTTCCGATGACGATGCCCAGATCCAAGTCCAAATCACAATCGAAGATGGGACGCTCGGCGTCCGCCTCAGCACCCAAAATCCAAACCCCCCTTTTTTTTAGAAATTCGAGGCAGGAGACGATGTTGGTTACCCTGGCTATGGGGGTATAGAAGGCCGCCCCGACAGAGGCCTTGATGACGGCTGGGGTAATGGCGGTTGCCCTATCCTTGGGGATAAAGACCCCATGCACGCCAACGGCATTTGCCGTTCGAATTAACCCCCCGAGATTTTGGGGATCCTCCACACCATCGACGATGAGGAAAAAGGCCTTTTCGCCCGTTCCCTCCCACCTCTGGACGATGTCAGCAAGCTCGGCGTATTTGAATTCACCCATTTGGGCCACAATGCCTTGATGGGATGCCGTTTTGGCCATACGGGTTAGGTCATTCCTGTCGGCCCATTGAATGGGGACGCTCCTTTGCTTGGCCAATCGGAGGATTTCCTCCAGAGACCTGCGATTTCTAGCCCGCGATATGATGATTCTCTTGACTGGGCTTGGGTGGGTCTTTAGGGCTTCCTGCACTGGGTGAAGTCCGTGGATGATGCAGGTCACGATATTTCCTCAACGATTTCGTCTGCTGCCCTTACGGGGTCGTCGGCCTCTTTAATGGGGCGGCCTACGACGATATAATTTGCCCCCGCCTGAATGGCTTCTCCAGGAGTCAGGGTCCTTTTCTGGTCGTCCTTGGCCGCAGAGGCAGGTCTCACTCCCGGGGTTACGATGAGGAAATCCGGACCGCAATGGTCGCGTATAAGGTTGATTTCTCGTGGAGAAGCGACGACCCCACTGACCCCTGCCCTTTTTGCCAGTGTTGCGAGGCGCACGACCTGTTCTTCCAGAGGGGTCTTGATACCCACTTCTTCGAGGGTCGCCTCGTCCATGCTGGTAAGGATGGTCACCGCCAAAATGAGGGGCTTTTGTATATTGAGCTGTTTGGCGGTGTTCTTGGAGGATTCCACCGCCCCTTTCATCATCTCGTATCCACCCATGGAGTGGACGGTGAACATCGTTGAGCCGAGCTTGGTTGCCTTCTCGCCCGCTTTTGCCACGGTATTTGGGATGTCGTGGAACTTAAGGTCCAGGAAGACTCGGTTCCCCTTATTTCGGATCATGTCGATGACTTTCGGCCCTGAGTGGGTGAACAGTTGCTTACCCACCTTAAAAAGGCCAACGTGGCCCTTCAAGAGACCGACGAGCTTTTGGGCCTCGCCGAAATGTTCGACATCAAGGGCAAATATGAGCCTTTCGCGCGGTTCCATCATAAAACCATTAGGTTCCCTGCTCACACGCAGGCATCACACTTTATAGTAAAAATTGCATCCGGAGTCAAGCGCATCTAAGAGGGAAGATTCCTGAGTCTCTA
>CAYFXP010000587.1:0-2919 GCA_964346935.1 uncultured Syntrophobacterales bacterium | reverse complement strand
AGGGACACGGGTATTCAAACCGGAGGAGATTTATCCCGTAGTCAAAGGGATTGCCCCAGACCTGATCGTCTACTTCGGGGACCTCAGGTGGAGGTCGGTGGGGAGCGTGGGAATCGGCTCGATCCACACTTTTGAAAACGACACGGGGCCGGACGACGCTAACCATTCGCAGCACGGCATCTTCATCATGAAGGCCCCCGGAATGGAGGGGCGGGGAAAGGTGCCAGGTCTCCACATCATGGACGTGGCCCCAACAGTCCTACACCTGCTGGGCTTGGGGATTCCTGAAGACATGGAAGGGAAAGCCAGCGATGGATGAAACGGGCGGGGTGATTCGAAGATGATAAGGAAGGAGGGAATTGCCCTTGTTAGAGACCAAGAAGAGGAGCTTCACAAAATCCATCACATGGAGGATGCTTGCAGTCCTGATCCTCGCTGTTGTCGCCTACCTCATTACGAAGGACCCTTTCGCAACGACCGTCATCACGGTTATAACGCATGCGATTAAGTTCGTGGCTTACTACGCCCACGAGCGATGTTGGGGCCTCGTCACGTGGGGGTATGAGCCCAAGGCTAATGTGGTACAACAACTTCGAGATCTGGGATACATCGATTAATTGCTGTCCTAAGAGTAAGAGGAGTTTTCAGAAAGCTCATGAGGGAGGGAGAAAATGGAGAGAGGATTTACCGTCTGGTTTACGGGGTTATCATGCTCGGGAAAGACAACGGTCTCTCAGCGAGTCGCGGAGGAACTCCGCAAGAGGGGATTGAAGGTTGAGATTTTGGATGGGGACGTGGTGAGGACCAACCTGAGCAAGGGACTCGGGTTCAGCAAGGAGGACAGGGATACCAATATCAAGCGGATCGGGTTCGTATGCAAGCTCCTCTCCAGGAACGGAGTGGTTGCCATCGGCGCGGCCATCTCGCCCTATCGGGAGGTTCGAGATTACAATCGGCAGGAGATTGGTGATTTCGTCGAGGTTTACTGCAAATGTCCCCTGGAGGTCTGCATAGAGAGGGATGTGAAGGGGCTCTACAAGAAAGCATTGGCCGGGGAGATCTCCAATTACACCGGCGTATCGGACCCGTATGAGGAGCCCTTAAATCCCGAGGTGGTGCTGGAGACGGACAGGGAGGAGGAGGAGGAGAGCGTCGCGAAGGTGATGAGAAAGCTCGAGGAGCTTCGCTACGTCCAGCCGGCCGAAGCCGCTTCATACAGCGAGGAGGAAGAGGAGACGATTAAGCAGCGGCTAACTGACTTGGGTTACATGTAGCGATGGGGTGATGCTATGGGGCTGTTCGATCGATTGCGCTTCAAGGGAAAGAGGGTATTGGTAATAGGCCTGGATGGGGTTCCATGCGGCCTGCTCAAGGGGCAACTGGCGGAGGGAAAACTGCCCCACTTGGCGAAGCTCGTGGAGTCGGGTTCATTCAAGCGGATGAATTCGATCCACCCGTGTGTTTCCTCGGTGGCGTGGGCAACCTATATGACGGGGAAAAATCCGGGGAAACATAACATCTACGGCTTTGTGGATCGGGTTCCGGAGTCCATGGATGTCTTCATCCCTACATCGCGGGATATGGCCGGGAAGACCCTTTGGGAGATATTGAGCGAGGCGGGGAAGAGGGTGGTGGTGATCAATGTGCCGGTAACATTCCCGCCGAGAAAGGTGAACGGGATCTTGATCAGCGGTTTCCTCTGTCCCAGTATCGACAAAATCGCCCAGCCCAAGGAGGTCGCTCGTGTCCTCGAGGAGTTGGGTTATCGGATCGATGTGGATGCCTGGCAAGCCAGGAAGGACCTCGATCGATTCTTAGAGGACCTCCACCTCACCCTCGATAAGCGTATAGAGACCATGTTCCGTTTCCTTGAGGGGGAGAAATGGGATTTCTTCCAGCTCCACATTATGGAGACGGATCGGCTTAACCATTTCTTGTGGGGACTTTGGGAAGAGGGGGATCCTCAGTATGGTCCGGAGTTCATCAAGTACTACCAGAAGATTGACGATTTCCTCGGACGGATCAGCGCCTGGCTGGATGGCGATACCCGCCTTATCGTTCTCTCGGACCATGGGTTCTGTGGCATGAAGAAGGAGGTCTTCCTTAATCACTGGCTCCAGAGGGAGAGCTGGTTGAAGTTACGAACGGAGACCCCTAAATCGGTCAAGGATATCCATCAGGAGAGCAAGGTCTACAGCCTCATCCCGGGACGCATCTACGTGAACTTAGCAGGAAGGGAATCCAGCGGAAGCGTTCGTTTCCCCGATGAGTATGAGCGGGTGAGGGATGAGGTGAAGGGAGCACTGCTGGGCATGACTGACCCGGACTCTGGGGAGCGGATCATCCAAGAGGTCTTCAAGAGGGAGGACTTATACCGCGGCCCCCACTACAACGATGGGCCGGATTTGGTCGCCATCCCTCGCAATGGCTATGACCTGAAAGGGAATTTGGATAAGAAGGAACTGACCTATAAGGGGCCGTTGGTGGGCATGCATACCTATGACGATGCCTTCCTCTATATCAAGGGTGTCGAGGTGCGAAAGGGGGATAATCAGTTCGGCGTGATGGACGTGATGCCCACGATTTTGAAACTCATGGAAGTAACTCCTCCCGAGGATCTCGATGGCGAAGCGCTCGTTTGAGGGGTCAAGAATAAGCGGGCTGTTGCCCAAAACCCATTCCGCTCACCGAAAATAATTTTTGACCATTCTAAAGTTCGCTTCACTGCAACTCCAAAACTCGCCTTTCAGGCTCAAACATTGGATTTGCGACCGTTTCGCTTCTCTAAGAATGATGGTCTCGTAAAAAGTCATCCAGCTAGTTTAAGTTCAAATCCGTGGTTTTATGCAAATGGGGTGAAAATATTTCTGAGTTTTCCCCAAATGGTTCCAAGATGCTCTTTGAAAATTGAACTAACAC
>CAYFXP010000586.1:0-8623 GCA_964346935.1 uncultured Syntrophobacterales bacterium | reverse complement strand
GTTCGTCGGCTATAATGATATCGGGGTTGTTGATCAGAGCCCTGGCGATGGCAACCCGCTGCTGCTCCCCTCCGCTCATCTCCTCGGGTGTGTGGCGGATCCTGTTCTCCAACCCCAGCCGGGTGAGCAGGTCCCACGACCTCTTGTACCGCTGCCTCTCGCTTATCCCCATGGGGACGAGGGGAAAGGCCACGTTTTCCCAGGCTGAAAGGCGCAGGAGCAGATTGAAGTTTTGAAAGATGAAGCCCATGGTCTTCCGCCGGATACGGGAGAGCTCAACGTCGGAAAATCCCGAGACGTCCTGGTTGTAAAGGTAAACTCGGCCCTCGGTGGGCCGATCAATGGTGCTCATGAGGCTGAGAAGCGTCGTCTTGCCGCACCCCGACGGACCGTGGATGACTACCGACTGATTTTCCGAAATTTCTAAATTAATATCATTGAGGGCGTGGACCTCTTCGGGCCTTCCAACGTAGTAGTACTTGTGGAGATATTCGGTTTTGATAACCGATCTCATGGTTTCACCTCATTGCTTCCGCCGGTGGGATAACGGCCGTCCTCCATGTGGAATAGAGGCTGCCCACCATGGTCAAGATAACGGCGAAGAAGAAACCTAGGATGGCGGGAAGGGGGAGGAAGCGGGCCGGAACTGGGAAGCGAGTAAACAGGCCGAGTTCCGCGATGAAGAATTGGGCGATGAACGCCCCGTTGAAGACCTTCAGCCATACAATTGATAGGAGGATGGCCAGAGGTGCACCCGTCAAACTGATCACCAGATTCTCAAGGGCAACCATCTCCAAGACCTCCTGCGTTTGCCAGCCCGTGGCCTTGAGGACACCAATCTCCCTCCGCCTCTCCGTGAGCCCGAATCCGGATGTAACGAGGATTGAGGGAATAGCCAGTGCAAAGGCCACCGTATAGAGGGCGGTAAAGACGCCGGCTTTGTAGTTGTATCCCCTCAAGAAGTACCGTTTCACGAGGCTCTTATCCTGTACCCGTAACGGTGGATCGGTACTGTTCTCATTCACCGCCCAATCCACCTGGATCTTCTGGGCAAGCCTTGTGGCATAGCCAGGGCGGGTATAGATCAGGATATCCGTGGCACTTCCACCCATCAAGAAAAAATCGGAGGCATACTTAGAGGACATCAGGATCATGTCGGAGCTCCAGATGGTGGTGGTGCCGGGCTCGAAGATCCCCACAACCCTGAAGGTGATGTAGGGATTTTGGGAGAGAGAGAACATCATTCCCCTACGCAAATCGAACTCGTCGGACAGCGCTTTCCCGATGATAACCTCTCCCCTTTTGCGGAAAACCTTTCCCTCGATGAAATTGATTCCCGGGGGAAGGTTTTCGGGGAGGATACCAACAATGGCGGATAACCTGTTGGCGAAATACGTCCGCCCCACAACCCTTGGGATTACCTTCACGACGCCTTCCAGCTTCTGAAATCGCTCGACGAATTCCAGGGGAATGGGTGCGTTACTTCCATAGTTGTCCAATGTGACATAAATGTCTGCGCCTCGGTCCACCGAGATGGAGGCCTGAAACTTCACCCCTTCCGATATGGCAATGGCGGTGACGAAGGGGAAAAGGATCGCCACCAGACAGAGAACCACCACGATACTCCTCGTCCTGTTTCTGATGATATTCCCAACGGCTGCAAGTAAGAGATTTACGTGCCTTTCGATTTCCCTCACCTCCTTTCTCCAATCTCAAACCGTTATTTTCCCGTTTACCTTCTGATCAACTGGGTTTTGGGAATTTCCTCGAAATACGAAACTGTAGCCGTCCTGTCCGGCCCATAGGAGTATCCTCCTGGGACGGGCCACGTGATGGAATCATCTACGGGTTGTATTCGAGGATCGTAGTTGATGAAGTTCCAGACAGGAGTGCTGATGGCGCCCATCCCAATTCCACCCAACATCTCCTGAAAAACGGTCATCTTTTTGGCCTGGACCCCTTTCCACACGTACATATCCCAGGCGATAGCCGCAATGGTAAAGAATATCAGTATTCCCAGAACGAGGAGGTATAGCCTGCTTTTCCCTCCCATCTTTCCCTCCGGATGACCCGAGTTAATGCTGTGGCCCCCATTATCATAAAGACGGCCGCATAGCAACCGATCTACTACATACCACTTTCCTTCTTCTTTATTTCCAGGGCTTCGTCATAGGTTAGGACTTTTCCCCCAAACCCCTTTGCGAATTTTTCGGCGTTGGACTTCGTGGTAAAGGCGATGTACCCCGGGGCCATATCCGTTATAACGCTGCTCTTGTAAACGTACCAGGCCTTCTTGGCATCGATGGTCCTGTGGATGATAAGGCCAGTTGCCGTTGCGGACTTGAATTTATCCCCGAGCTGGAGGTGGAGCATCAGCCCGCACTGAACGCCGCACGTGGTATACTTCTTCCCGTCCGTTGTGGTGACTACGTACTTGACGTGCTGATATTTCGAGGCGTCCATCCCGCAGATGATGCACCTTTCCACTTTTTCCTCGCCGTGGCATATCCCCACTAGGACTATGTAAAAGGCAAAAATGCATATGAGTGACAAACAGTGCTTCATTTTCCTTTCTCCCTGGGCGGCGGGTGTCCACGAAGGACACCCGCCGCCCATTTCGTGTTCGTCACTGCTTCGGCCTCTGGGTCCAGATGTAGAGGGTGATGGCATGGAGCTCTTTCTCCGGGATTTTGCCCTCATACGAGGGTTTGTGTTTTGGCCCCAAGATTGCCTTTTTAATCTTGACCCGGCTGTCCATTTTCTTGGCAAACTCCGGTGTGTTCCACGCTGAGGCCGTTCCCCCTGTTCCGCCTTCACCGTGGCACTCATAGCAGGCGTGCTTGCCGGCCAGTTGCTTTCCCATCTGCGACCTCTTGGCCACCTTCTTCATGATCATCTTCTTGTCCTCTCCCAAGTCCGCCAAGGCTCTATCGAGGGCATCGTCAAAGGTACCTATGGTGCCACCGTGTTCCTTCTGGTATTCCTTGGCGGTCCTTTTGGATTTGAAGGTCAGCTTGCTTACGGCGGTCATGGTGCCGGGAAGGTTACTCCCGATCAGGAAGCGGGCCTTTTTGGCATCGATGAATTTCTTCGTATCGTAGTCCACGGCCTCCCACTTATCGATCTCTGCTGCCCTCTTTTGATAGAATATGGCCGCGCAGTGGAAGCTGCAGGTCTGAACCTTGGTGCCGTCGGCGAATGTGAGGCAGTGATTGGTCTTCCAGAACATCTTCAGGTTCATGCTGCACAGCGGGCACCATTTTGCCTCCTCCTCGGCCGTAACACGATACGTTTGGAGCAAAATGATCAAGCAGACGAGGCCGAGAATCGCCAAAGGGACAACAATGATCCTCTTCATCGTACTCCTCCTCGTTGTACGTTTGCCTTTAGCGATACCCATTTAACGAACAGACCAATTCAAATGATATCCCTAAGGCAGGGGCTGTCATAGGTATGTTGCTTCTTTTGCTATTGGGGGGTTATTATCAGGTGGGTTTTTCCCGAGGTGAGAGGTATATCTCCTGTGGCACAGCGGAAGCTTCTTTTTGTATGAAATGAATAACAAGCAAAGGAGGGCTGAAAGAACTGCCCAATTCCGTGGGGAACACGGAGCCCGGTGCGTCGAAATCGACCTGTTTTCCCCCACAGCAGCAACCCGATGAGAGGACGTGAATGCCGGGTTTCTGTTTTTCCCTCTCCTGCTGGGAGCAGAAGGAGACAAAGCCGCCCCTTTTGGCCACGCATTTAGGACAGTTACACATGCACCGGTAGCTCTCAGGGGCATTGTCGGGGCAGTAACAGATGTGTTTCACCCTCGGGATGACCAGGTTGATGTTGATGATGATAAAGATCAAAAGGAATGTAGATAGTTTTTTCCGGAGCATAATGCGATACAAATTCCCGGGCTAATCAGCATATAAACTCTGTTGGTTCGATAGCACATGAGCGCTATGATGTCAACGCTATCCCTCGGATAGGCCTGGATGACGGCACAATTATCTGATATCTTGTAGCAGTCTCAATGGCGGAAAGCCAGAAGGACGAAAGATACGCCTTCCCTTAAATCCGTCTTGTGCCTGTAAAATGGAAATCCTGTTTGATGAGAGGATAGCGCGGTCCTATGACCGGTGGGCTGAGAGCCCACAGGGGAGGAAAGCCTATGACCTTGAGGGCGAACTCCTCCTGAAGCTCGGAGGGCTGGCTCAAGGGGAAGGGGTTCTGGAAGTGGGCTGTGGCACGGGGGCGCATCTCGAGATCCTTGTGGAAAAGGAGCTAAGTGTTACCGGGGTCGATATCTCTCCTCACATGCTTCGGCTCGCCAGGCAAAAGCTGGGGAAGGGAGTCTGGCTTTGTCTGGGTGATGCAGAAAATCTTCCCTTCAAAGAGGAATCGTTTGACTGTGTTACTCTCATCACCACATTGGAATTTGTCAGCGAACCGGACAGAGCCGTCCGCGAGGCCCTTAGGGTCTCCAGGGGTAAGGTCCTTCTCGGGGTCTTGAACAAGTATTCATTTCTTGGTATTAAAAGGCGGCTCGTGGCCAAATTTCGCCTGGATATTTATAGTCATGCACGATTCTATGGCATACGGGAGCTGAAGGGACTCGTGGCCAGAGCGATTCCCGAAGCAGTGGTCGATTGGGCAAGCGTGATTGTCCTGCCCATAGGCTGGCAACGTCGTTTCGCGGGATTTGAGAGATGGTTATCCTTTCGGCGAAATCCTTTGGGAGCTTTTCTGGGGCTGAGAGTTTTAATTGAAAAGGCTAAGTTAATACCTTAACCTGCGGGGTGAAAAATGGGTTGAGGAGGCTGAGGAATGGTTTTCTACGGGATTCTAACACACGCGCTTATGATTACGGCCTTTGTTTTTGTCATGATGCTGATCGTGGACTTTATCGACATGTTCACCCAAAAGAGATTGACCGCCATGATGACCGGGGGGATATGGAGGCAGTATACTGCTGCATCCGTTTTGGGAGCAACACCGGGTTGTCTGGGTGCCTTCATGAGCGTCTCCCTCTACGTGCACGGCCTGCTCTCCTTTGGTGCTCTCACAGGAGCGATGATTGCCACCTCTGGAGATGAGGCCTTTGTAATGCTCGCCAAGTTCCCAGGAACCGCCATGCTGCTCTTTGGCATGTTGTTCGTTCTGGCCATTCCCATGGCCTGGGTAGCTGATAAGATTGTTAAGGCGACTGGGTATATTCCTTGTGAATCCTGTATTCTCCAGGAATATCATCCCGAGATGGAGGTTTACCAATTCAGCAGGAAAGGCCTGGCAGGGAATCTGAGGAGGATCTCATCGGCCCGTTTCTTTCTGCTGCTCATTTTCGGCTCTTTTTCCTCAGCGATCCTGACCGGAATCGCAGGCCCCCGGAGCTGGAATTGGGAAAGGCTAAGCCTCATCATCCTGCTATTAGTGGCCCTGTTTATTCTTGTTTCAGTCTCTGACCACTACCTGAAGGAGCATATCTGGTCCCATATCATCAAGGCCCATTTATGGAGGGTTTTTCTCTGGACATTTCTCGCCCTGGTCGTGGTCCATATAGGGCTCAACTATTGGAACTTTAAGAGCCTTATTTCAAACAATATCCCCTGGATGTTTCTGCTTGGGGCACTGGTGGCCATAATCCCTGAATCCGGTCCTCACCTTGTTTTTGTGATGTTATTCGCGGAAGGCGTTATTCCCTTCTCAGTTCTCTTCACGTCTTCCTTCGTCCAGGACGGCCATGGGATATTGCCGCTTTTAGCTTATACGGTCAAGGATTCTATTCTCATCAAGATTCTCAACTTTATCTTTGGGCTCGGCATTGGGATCGTTCTGTATATGATGGGCTGGTAGATATTTACTGATATCGACCAGGTTGCACCTCCCTCTTGCGATAAATTTTCACGTTCGGCTTGGGATTCATGGACCTTACCCAAGCCTTCAGGGATTACAGTATTACCCCTCCTCCGTTGCATTAATAGGCTTGACGGATTAATAATGTAATATTAGGTTGTTACCTTTAGGAGACGATTGGCATGAAAACAGGTGGGCAGGATCATTTCTTTAACGTGATCCTCGACAGCGTAGCGGATGGTGTGTTTACTATCGACGAGAAAGGAGAGATTACCTTTTTCAACAGGGCCGCGGAAGAGATCACCGGCTTTACCAAGGAAGAAGCCTTAGGGCATAACTGTTTCGACATCTTCAGGGCCAATATCTGTCAAACGAACTGCGCCCTGAAGGAGACCATAAAGACGGGGAGGGAGACTATCAATCTGCCCATAAACATCATCAATAAGGATGGAAAGGAACTTCCCATCAGTGTCAGCACAGCAGTTTTGCGAGACAAAAAGGGAAAGATAATAGGAGGGGTTGAGACCTTCAGAGACCTCTCGGCTATTGAAGAACTGAAAAAGGAGTTGCGGCAACAGTATACTTTTCAGGACATCGTGAGCAAAAATCACATGATTCAGGAGATCTTCCAAATCCTGCCGGACATTGCCGAAAGCGATAGCACCGTCCTCATACAGGGGGCCAGTGGTTCGGGAAAGGAACTCTTTGCCAAGGCTATCCATAACCTGAGCCTCAGGAAGGATAAGCCTTTTGTCAAGGTGAATTGTGGGGCCTTGCCCGATAACCTGTTGGAATCCGAATTATTTGGATACATAAAAGGGGCCTTTACGGATGCCAAAAAGGATAAGCCCGGCAGGTTCGCCTTGGCCGATGGGGGAACAATCTTCTTAGATGAGATCGGTGATATGTCCCCTGCATTGCAGGTCAAACTGCTTCGCGTGCTTCAGGATAGGGAATACGAGCCCCTGGGAGGAACCAGCACTGTGAGGGTTGATGTAAGGGTAGTGGCCGCTACCAATAAGGATCTCATTGGATTGGTCCAAAGCGGAAAATTCAGGGATGACCTTTACTACCGACTCAACGTGGTGAAGATCGATCTTCCACCCCTTTCGAGTCGAAGGGAGGATATTCCGCTGTTGGTCGAGCACTTCGTGGAAAAGTTCGACCTCAAGACGGGCAAGAATATTTCAGGTGTCTCTCATGAGGTCATAAGCTTTTTCATGAGATATGATTTTCTAGGCAATATTAGGGAGCTTGAGAATATTATCGAACACGCGTTCGTCATGTGTAAAGGTGAAATGATCGAGCTTCGACACCTCCCCCCGGAAATCGTAAAATGGCCGGAGGAGACCGTCCTTGAGGAGAAAGAGGTCAGTAAACCTCTTCAGACAGCGGAGGCAGAGGCCATCCGAAAGGCGCTGGAAAGAAATAAGGGAAATCGCCTCCGTACCGCGAGGGAACTGGGAATAGATCGGACTACCTTATGGAGAAAGATCAAGAAGTACGCTATAGTTTTGTAAATGCAACAGAAATGCCGCAACTGTTGCAAATCTAATATACCACTCCCAAAGTTTTTTTCTTCCGTCTAATCAAATAACCAATTGAAATCACAAGAATTTTCTTCTTTCCGAAGGAAGAGTATTGTTGGCATCCCCTTTGCGATTATGATTTTACAAATGTTAAACCAACCAGTAAGGAGGTTAAAGAGATGAGTACTTTACAGCAATCACTTACTGTCAAGGTAAATGTGGGTGAAGATGGATTCCTGATGCAACCAGAGATGTGGAATAGAGATGTTGCGCAGCTTCTCGCCCGTGGAGAGGTAGAAGGAGTCCTCACAAACGACCACTGGAGGATCATAGATTACCTGAGACAGTACTATCTAGAGTTCGACACCGCACCACCTGTCAGAATGCTGCGTAAATACACGGGATGCGGCATCGAGTGTATCTACAAACTATTCCCGTCAGGTCTTGCTAGAGGAGCGTGCAGGATAGCTGGAATACCAGGAGCTAAATGCTGGATGCTGAGCGGTTCATTCTAGTACTGAGACTGACTTCGTTGTGCAGAAATCATACGAGAGGCTATCGGAGATCGAACCTAAACCAGGCTGGTCCCTTCGTTCCAAAAGAGTAATTGGACCTCCGGGGAATGAATGCGTTCTTTGACCAAGGGGCTTGAAGCCCCAAAGGGAAAGTGTTTGCCTCCTCTCCTTGACTGAGTTCCTATCGAGTCATCCATCAATATCTCTTGTACGGAGCCTCGATCAAGCTCCCCGGTCATCGTGAGATCAGCCGCCGTGGAGGGCTCATCCGAGATTTACGAGTACCTTTTCATCCTTCGGAGGGGCCGGAGTCAGGGGTGTTGTCAAACTGGGAAATCTGATTCAAGGTTCACTGAATGAAGGGAGAAGACTACAGACGGTTAGTTGCATGAATGCAGAAGTTATCCTTCAACTGTTGCAACATAGTACACTCACGGAGCACCACTATTCTCCCTTCATAATTAAATAACCATATGAAATCATTAAAATATTTTATCTCCTCAATGGATGAACGGCATTGGCACGCCCTTTGCGGAATAGATTAGTGATGAAGATCGCTATATCCCTCTTTGGATCCCTGGTTTCGCCTCGATTCGGATACTCCCCCGAGATGGTTCTTGTAACCATTGAGGGGGGAGAAATCGTATCTCGGGAGAGATTATATACCGGAGGGTTAAGCATGCCTCATCTTATCAACCACCTATCGGCATCCAAAGTTGATGCCGTCATATGCGGGGG
>CAYFXP010000585.1:0-14944 GCA_964346935.1 uncultured Syntrophobacterales bacterium | reverse complement strand
CTCATGGTAAAGGATGAGTCGGTCCTTCTCGGCCTGACCACGATAAAGAACTACGACGAATACACCTTCAACCATTGTGTGAACGTTGCCATCTACTCCCTGGCCATTGGGCGAAGGCTCGGTCTTTCCAAGAAGGCGTTGGCCGAACTGGGAATGACGGCCCTTCTGCACGATATGGGAAAGGCTAAAGTACCCAAGGAGATCCTCAACAAGCCCGATAAGCTGGATGACGACGAATGGAGGCTTATGAAGGAACATCCCATGATGGGCGTTGAGATGATGCTGAAGATAAAGCAACTGGGGGAGATGAGCCCAAAGATGGTCATCGGCGTTTTCGAGCACCATCTAAACTCCAACTTAACCGGTTACCCGAGGCTCATCCGGAAAAAGGACCTCACCCTGTTCGGAAAGATTATAAAGATCACCGATTGTTACGATGCCATGACCACACCCAGAGCCTACCGAAGTAAGACCTTCCGGCCCGAGCAGGCGTTGGCCATCATGGTGCGGGAAAAGAATGGGTTCGACCCCATCCTGCTCAAGGTGTTCATCAGCATCATCGGGATCTATCCCATCGGATCCCTGGTTCTGCTCGATACCAAAGAGATGGGCGTCGTATATGAAACAAACCCGGACCCGCAATGCATCAATCGGCCGAAAGTGATCCTCATCTCCCAAACGGAGGGAAGGAGAAGAATCGGTCCATCTGTGGATTTAACAGAGGCGAATGGGGAAACCAAAAACTACCAAAGAAGTATCATTAAGGCATTAGATCCTAAGAAATATCACGTCAACATCGTGGAACATTTCCTTTAGCCGCGTTGCATTGCCTTCATCCCGCCATTTTCCTGAATTGACTCTCGGTCAAGACCGTGATCCCCAACTCCCTTGCCCGGTCATACTTTGATCCCGGATCCTTTCCCACCACGACATAATCCACCTTTTTGCTGACGCCGGACGCCGTTCTTCCCCCCAAGGACTCCACCAGATCCCTGGCCTCATCGCGGGTAAAGGTCTCTAACGCACCGGTGAAAACAAAGGTGAGATCTTTCAGTTTAGCCACCTGCTCGACACCAGGCCCGGCGATGGTTAAGCCCGCCCCTTGTAACTTCTCCACTACTTCCCGGTTCGTCGCATCACCGAAAAATCGAACCACGCTCTGGGCGAGCTCGGGTCCCACTTCCCGTATGGCCAATAGTCCCTCCTCGGTCACCCGAAAAAAATTGGTTAAGGATTTAAGCTCTTTGGCCAAAACCTCCGATAGATGTTCCCCCACATGGCGAATCCCCAGCGCATAAATGAATTTAGCTAGAGGCTTCTTCTTGCTCCTCTCAATGGCATCAAGGATATTTTGGGCGGACTTATCCGCCATCCTCTCCAGGCCGACGAGATCTTCTTTCGAGAGCCAATAAAGGTCGGATACATCGGTAACCATCCCCCGGTCCACCAATTGGGTCACCAACTTATCCCCCAACCCATCGATATCCATGGCGCGCTTTGAGGCGAAATGTTTGATCCTGCCCTTCAGTTGAGCGGGACAGGACAGGCCTATGCACCGGTGAACCGCCTCGTTCTCGATCCGAACCACATCGGCTTCGCAAACGGGACACGTATCCGGGATATGAAACTTCCTCTCTGCCCCGGTCCTCCTGGACTCCACCACCTTCACGACCTCAGGAATGACGTCTCCCGCCCGTTGGACGATCACCGTATCGCCTATCCGAACATCCTTCTTATCGATCTCATCCTGGTTGTGCAGGGTCGCCCTGCTGATCTCGATACCTCCTACCCTAACGGGATCTAAAACCGCCACGGGCGTAATAGCCCCCGTCCTCCCGACTTGGGGAATGATATCCAGGACCTTGGTCGTCTCCTGTTTCGGCTTAAACTTATAAGCCAAGGACCATCGGGGATTGCGGGAAATAACCCCTAACCGGGATTGGAGATTGAGATCGTCCACCTTTATGACGACCCCGTCGATCTCATAGGGCAATCTCTCTCTTTCCCCCGCAATTTCATCATAGTATCCGATGGCCTCATCTATATCGCGACACCGCTTCGTATGAGGGCTAACACGGAGCCCCCAGCAAGGCAGCGTTTTGAGAAATTCCCAGTGTGTCTTAAAGGTATATCCCGAGACTTCTCCCATACCGTGACAAAAGATATTGAGCGGCCTGCTTGCCGTAATAGCGGGGTCAAGCTGTCTCAGGGAACCGGCAGCCGCATTCCTCGGGTTTGCAAAGAGCGGCTCGCCTGAAGCCTCGCGCTTCTCGTTCAATTCCCTGAACCTCTTGATCTCCATGTAGACCTCTCCCCTGACTTCGAGGCGCTCCGGAACGGGAACATTCCTTCCTATAAGGGTGAGGGGAATGGTCCTTATGGTCCTCAGGTTCTGGGTGATGTTCTCACCGTTAACCCCATCCCCCCGGGTCGATCCGACGACGAGATTCCCCCTTTCATAGACCAATTCCACGGCCACCCCATCGAGCTTCGCCTCGGCTACGTATGCCATATCTCCATCCATCCCCAAAAATCGCCGAACCCTCTGATCGAACTCCGTCACTTCCATTTCGTTCTGCCCGTTGGCCAAGCTGAGCATGGGAATGGTATGGGCAACCGTCTCGAATTCCTCCAGTGGTGGAGCGCCAACCCGTTGGGTTGGCGAATTGGCATCGCGCAGTTCGGGATACTCCGCCTCCAGCTTCTCCAACTCCCTCATCATCCGATCGTATTCGGCATCGGAAATCTCGGGATCATCTAACACATAGTAACGGTAATTGTGATATTCAATGGCCTCCCGGAGTTGTTTGACCCTTTGACGAATCCGATCCGTTGCCATTGAACTATTTCTCCCTATCATTTCACGGGTATTCTAAATCGGGGAGGGTTTGTTGTCAATCTTACCCCAACCGGCGTTTCCTGATTTTTGTTGGTGGGATTTCCCTAACCATTTGATTTCATAATAGATTCTGTTTTTCTCGAGAGAACACCATTGTCCCTTCGCTTCATCGCTTTCTGGTCTGTTGCCCGCATACCCCTTCGCTCATGAACAACGCTGTTCTCGACAAAATCGAGGAGACTCCGGTACCCCGACCATTCTATCCAACGACCCTCTTTTCGCCTCATCCTTTTCCGAAAATGTAAGGCGGACGGATATGTGAAAGCATAATTCATTAGGCTCAATAGGTAGTTAAATAATTAATTTAAAGTAATTTATAAAAAAAATATTTAAGTATTTAAAATCATTGCTATTACTTAATATTATTCTCAAAGAAACGTAAACTCCCCCCTAATATAAAAACTCTAAAAATTATAGCTAGTTACAAAAATTTAAAAAATTTCCTTGACAAGTGAAGATTTAAAGTCTAATAATAGGAAAAGTGGGATAAAGTGGTAAAAAGTGGTAAGAAAGGGGAACCCGCCATGTTCAGAGGCAGGTTTGAACACACCATCGACCCAAAGGGAAGGGTCAGCATACCCGCGAAATTCAGGGAAATCCTGGTCAAAAAGTACGACGAGCGGCTTTTTGTCACCAATTTCGACGGATGTTTGGTTGCTTACCCTTACGAGGAATGGGTTCAACTAGAGGAAAAGGCCAGCTCACTCTCCATGGTTAAAAAGGAGACGCGGGCCTTCATGAGGTTTTTCTATTCAAGCGCCATCGAGTGTATCCTGGACAAACAGGGTAGGATTCTCATCCCTCAAACCCTGAGGGAATATGCGGACCTTGACAAGGAAGTCGTTTTGGTCGGGCAATTGAAGAAGATCGAGATTTGGTCAAAGAAGAGGTGGGGCGAGGAAATCGTGAAGGCCCATGAAAACTTCGACCAGATCAGCGATGTCCTTTCCGAGTTTGGACTTTAAACCAATGTATGAAAGCATGGGCCGCTGAAATGAGGATGACAGAACTATGGGCTATGAGCATTTCCCCGTGCTGGTAGAGGATGTTATTGAATTTCTCGGCCCACATCCTGATGGGATATATGTCGACGGTACCCTCGGCGGAGGAGGACACGCCCTCAAGATTCTAGAACGAAGCTGGCCGACGGGTCGCCTCGTCGGTATCGACCGAGATGAAGAAGCCATTGCGGAGGCTCGCAAAAGCCTTAAGTCTTATGAGGTGAGAACGAACATCATTCACGGAAATTTCTCCGATCTGAAGACCATATTGGCGGAATTGAAGATCAGCGGGGTGGACGGAATAGTACTGGACCTGGGAGTTTCATACCATCAATTGACCAACAGCAAGAGGGGATTCAGCTTCCAGTGGGAGGGCCCATTGGATATGAGGATGGATCGAAGTCAGGGAGAGCCCGCATCGAAACTGATTAACACCCTTCCACAAGGAAAGTTGGAGGGAATCCTCCGGATATATGGTGAGGAGAGATGGGCGAGGAGAATCGCCAAGGCAATCGTGAGGCATCGGCAAAAGACCTCCATCACCACCACGACCCAGCTCAGGGACATCATATCGTCGGCCGTATTGAAGCAGCCACGCCATATCCAGCCTGCTACAAAAGCCTTTCAGGCCTTTAGGATAGCGGTAAACGATGAGCTCAGCAACTTGGAGAGGGTGATACGAGATGGTATTCCCCTCTTGAACAGGGGTGGACGCCTCTGCATCATATCCTTTCATTCCCTAGAGGACCGAATCGTTAAGGAGACATTTCGGCATTACGAGAGAGATCTGGGGTCGATAACCATTATCACTAAGAAGCCCATATTCCCGCCAAAGGAGGAGATTGCGGAGAATCCAAGGGCAAGAAGCGCCAGATTGAGGGTTGCAGAAAGGGTCTGAAATGAACAAGATGTTTTTCCCATCAGCGTTGACCGCTCCCATAGAGGGTATTCTCATTCCAGGAAAGGCAAAAGCCCGGGGAAAAACAAGCGGCCTCCTTGTGTTCTGCATCATAGCTGCCTTAGTAGCCGTTTCCCTCTTCTATGTCTGGTCTCGCGTTCTGGTGATTAACCTCGGATATGACCTCTCGGAAGCCATGGATAAGCACTGGAAGATGGTTGGGGATAATAAAAAATTGCACATAGAGATAGCGCTCCTCAAATCCCTGGCAAGGATTGAAAAGATTGCCCAAGAGGAGTTGGGCATGGAGAAACCCCTCCCTGGGCAGATCATCTTGATGAAATGAGACGAAAATCCATTAATTGGACAAAAGCTCGTATATTCGCCGTCTTTGTCCTCCTGTTTCTCTGCTTCCCTATTCTCTTCCTGCGGATCATTCAGCTTCAGCTCATGAAGACGGATGAGCTCTCTCGACTGGCATCAAAGCAGCATCAGAGCGTCATCACCTTCACTCCCAAGAGGGGAACCATTTATGATGCTAAGGGAAACACTTTGGCGAAGAGCGTTGATGTGAATTCGGTCTACGCAAGGCCCCGCGATGTGAAAAACCCATCTCAGGCCGGAAGAAAGCTTGCCGACATCCTCGATCTCGACAAGGAAGCCCTGACCAAGAAGCTGAAGGCGGAAAAGAACTTCATATGGGTGAAACGCAAAGTGACCCCGAGAGAGACGGCGCACATAAAGGAGTGCGGGCTAAATGCCATACACTTCCTGAAGGAGAGCAGACGATTCTATCCTCAATGGTCTAATCCCCATTCCCATTATTTGGCCGCTCAACTCATCGGATTTGTAGGAGTAGACTCAAAGGGCCTAGAGGGTATTGAGGCAAAATATGATGCCGCCCTGTCGGGGAACACGACACGACTCATCCTCGGGAAGGACGCCTTTGGAAGGGAGATTATCACGGAGGTTCCCATTCCGGGGAAATCGCCCGAGAATTACAATCTCTGCTTGACCATTGACACGTACATTCAACACGTCGTTGAGACGGAATTAAAAAGAGCAGTGGAGGTAAAAGGGGCGAAACAGGGAATGGCCGTCGTTATGGATCCCATGACTGGCAGGGTCTTGGCGATGGCGAACTATCCCTCCTTTAACCCCAACCGATTTTGGGATTATCCCCCCAGGAGATGGAGAAATAGGATAGTTACAGATATTCTTGAACCCGGGTCGGTTTTTAAGGTATTCCTGGCTTCAGCCGCCCTCGAGGAGAAGGTGGCCAAAAGGCACGATATCTTCTTCTGCGAAAATGGTTACTATACCATTTCGGGAAAGAGGATTCGCGATGTGAAAAAATTCGGGTGGCTCAGCCTTGAACATATCATTAAATATTCCAGCAATATCGGTGCGGCAAAGATCGCTCAACAGCTGGGAAAGGAGAAATTTTATACGTATATCAGGAAATTTGGCTTCGGCCATAAAACCGGGGTCGACCTACCCGGAGAAGCCAAAGGCATCGTGAGACCTCCCACAAAGTGGTCCCGGGTCGCCTTGGGGAATATCGCCTTTGGACAGGGTATCGCCGTTACATCCATTCAATTTATTACCGCCATCTCCGCCATCGCCAACGGGGGCCAACTGCTGAAGCCCTATGTAGTTGATAGGATCGTCGATTCCAAGGGGAATGTAGTAAGGCAATCTCATCCCGTAATCATCAGGCGAGTTTTGTCCAATGAGACGGCTGAGACAATAACCTCCATCCTCAAACGCGTAGTGGAAGAAGGGGGGACTGGAGCGAGGGCGGCCCTCCCACATTATGAGGTTGTCGGGAAAACGGGAACGGCCCAAAAGGTGGATAGGACCCTTGGGGGCTATTCCGAAGACCGATTCATCAGCTCCTTCGTGGGATATGGACCAAGCAGTCAACCGCGTTTAGTTATTCTCGTAGTGATTGATGAACCCCAAGGCATCCCCTACGGGGGAACGGTTGCGGGGCCCGTCTTCAAGAATATCGCCGAGCGGTCGCTACCATACCTCAACATTCCTCCACGGCGAGCAACTATACTGGCTCAGACCACGGGGGAGAACAAGGCACCGCGCCCCCCGAGAAGGATCATCCAAAAAGTGAAGGACCGAGGAAGGATGCCCGATCTGAGGGGATTGAGTATGCGCGTCGCCTTGAATAAGGTGAAGGCCTTACAGTTGCCGGTCAAGGTCTCGGGAACCGGGAGGGTGGTCGATCAACACCCCAGCCCGGGGACACGGATGGAAAAGGGAGAAACGTGTTTTCTCACCTTCAGGCAGGATTTTTGAGGCTACGGGATGACCGTCAATGGAACTGAGGGACTTGGTTAGGGGACTGAAGCACCGGGAAATTCAAGCACAAATGTCCATGGAGATTGAGGGAATTGCCTACGATTCGAGACGGGTTGAAACGGGCTTTCTCTTCGTTGCCATGAAGGGGCAGGAGGCGGACGGACACAATTATATTGAAGAAGCCATTGAAAAGGGAGCATGCGCGGTGGTGCTGGAGGACGAAAGTCGAAGGATCAAAGGAATTCCAACATTGGTGGTGCCCAACAGCCGAAAGGCCCTGGGGACGATCTCAACGGCTTTCTTCGGTAACCCCTCGGCCAAGATGACACTTGTCGGTATTACCGGTACCAATGGTAAAACCACCACGGCATACCTCGCAGAATCCATTGCGAGGGGAGCCGGGTTCAGGCCCGGTGTTATCGGAACCATCGATTACCATTTCGAGGGGAGCTCCCGGAAGGCGATAACGACAACCCCCGAATCCTATGACCTCCAACAGATGTTAAAGGACATGCTAGAGGAAGGGGTCTCCCATGTCATCATGGAGATCTCCTCCCATGCCTTACATCAGCATAGGACAGAGGGATGCCATTTCGATATCGGCGTTTTCACCAATTTGACCCTGGATCATCTCGATTACCATAAGACAATGGATCACTATTTCGAGAGCAAGGCCAGCCTCTTTACTTACGCCTTACGGACAAGCATGAAGCCTGACTCAGTGGCCCTTATCAATCTCGATGACCCCAAGGGACGAGTCCTTTGGGAAAGGCTCTCCCTCCCGAAGATGAGCTATGGCCTGAGGGGAGAGACGCACATCTCTGCCAAGGAGATCCATGCCACCATCGCTGGTCTTTCGGCAAGGATTACCACGCCCAACGGTTGCTTTTCCGTTCATTCATCCCTCCTGGGGGATTTTAACCTCTATAATATTCTCGCCGCTACGGGAATCGGACTTGCCCTGCGGGTGGGCTTGGAGTCGGTTCGAAGCGGCATTGAGGCCCTTGGTGGCGTACCGGGAAGGGTTGAAGCTATCGAGAACGAAAGGGGTTTGCATATCTTCGTCGACTACGCCCACACACCGGATGCACTGGAGCGGATTTTGAAGGCCGTGAGGGACGCCAAGGGAGGAGGAAGGGTCATCACCGTCTTCGGTTGCGGCGGGGACCGAGATAGGGCTAAACGCCCGCTCATGGGCGCGATAGCCGGCCGGTTTAGCGATCTCACCGTGATCACATCAGATAACCCGCGGACCGAGGACCCATCTGCGATTATCGCCGAAATTGAGCAGGGAATGAGAACCGAGTCCATTCAGGCAATGGAGCGGGGAGAGTTGGCGCAGGGACTCAGGGAAAAGGGGTATGTCAAGGTCTTAGAGAGAAGGGAGGGTATCCGGCTGGCCATCAAACTCGCCCAAGCCGGCGATGTGATTGTGGTCGCGGGAAAAGGGCATGAGGACTACCAGATCATCGGGCGGGAACGGCATCCCTTCGACGACCGACATGAGGTTAGGCAAGCCCTGAAAGAGGCCTTTTCATGAGCAGGAGTTTTTCCCCACAAGATGTCCTGGATGCGACGGGAGGCATGCTAATTAGAGGGGACCTAGGCAAGGCATTTGAGGGAATCTCCATTGACTCCCGTACCATTAAGAGAGGGGAGCTCTTTATCGCCCTGAGAGGGGTAAGATTCGACGGACATCAATTCGTCAGCGAGGCCATGGAGAGGGGAGGGAGCGGGGCCATCGTCGAAAGCGAACCCCTGGGCAAGGAGGCTACCTTCGGCCCAAGGGGAAAACCCGTTATCGCGGTAAAAGATACCTTGAGAGCCCTGGGAGATATCGCCCATTACTGGAGGGAAAGGCACCCGATTCCCCTCGTTGCGGTTGTCGGGAGTAACGGGAAAACGACCACCAAGGAAATCATCGCGACTCTCCTCGAGGGATCCTTCAGGGTATTAAAGACCTCGGGAAACCGAAATAACCTGGTGGGACTCCCCCTCACCCTTTTGGATCTCTCCCCCGAGCACAATATTGCGGTGGTAGAGATGGGGATGAACGTAAGGGGGGAGATACAGAGGATGACCGAGATCGCCAATCCGGATGTCGGCCTCATTACCAATATTAGCGAAGCACACCTGGAGGGTCTCGGCACCTTGGAGGAATTGGTAAAGGCAAAAGGGGAACTATGGGACACCATGCGGCCCAACGGAATAATCGTTGTCAACCAGAATGATCCAAACGTGCTAAAATGCGCCAAAGGGTATCCCGGCAAAAGGGTCACATTTGGAGTGGAGGTTCCCAGTGATGTGATGGCCCAAGGCATCCGCATCGAAGGGGGGAAGGGAGTCCGGTTTACCCTAACGATGAGGGGAGGAGAGGTCGAAGCCGGCTTTCCCATGATGGGAATTTCCTCCGTATACAATGCCCTGGCGGGAACGGCCGTGGCTAGGATCTTCGGGGTGCAGTTGAAGGAAATCAAGGAAAGGCTTCAGGGGTTTAAACCCTTCTCCATGCGCATGGAGATTATCCGGTTGGAAAATGGGGCCACCATTATTAACGATACGTATAACGCCAATCCCCGGTCCATGGAACTCGCCTTAAAGGCCCTCTCTGAGGTGGAAGAGGCAGAAAGGGGAATTGCAGTCCTCGGGGATATGTTGGAGCTGGGTCAATTCAGCGAAGAAGCCCATGCACGGATAGGGGAAAAGGTGGCCTCCTTGGGCGTGGACGTATTGTTCACCCTGGGGGAAAGGGCGGAAACCATCGCCAAAAAGGCCCGGCGAGCGGGGCTGGATGAGGGGCGAGTGGTGGTCTCAATGCACTATCGCGACCTCCTCCATAGTCTAAAAAGGACCATTAAGCGCGGAGATTGGATCCTCGTGAAAGGGTCGAGGTCTATGTCCATGGAGAAAATCGTCCTTGGGCTCATGGGGGAACAAGGTTAGTGCTATACCATCTCATTTACCCTCTCCATACGGTCTATTCATTCCTCAATGTCTTCCGGTACATCACTTTCAGGACCATCTATGCCACGCTAACCGCCCTGGTCATTAGCTTCATCATCGGTCCGTGGCTCATAAAAAAGCTGATGGATTTTCAAATGGGCCAATCCATTCGGGAGGATGTTCCCAGGTCACATGTGACCAAGGAGGGAACTCCCACCATGGGAGGCACGTTGATCCTCTTTGCCTTGATCGCGCCGACCCTGCTGTGGGCTGACCTCACCAACAGGTATGTTTGGCTCGTCTTGCTGTGCACCGTGGGCTTTAGCCTCATCGGTTTTTTCGATGACTTCAAGAAGGTGAAGGACAAGGATGGAATGGGGATAAAGGCACGGTACAAGTTTCCCCTTCAGATCGGCATTGCACTCGCGACCACGCTGGTCCTCTACGTGACCTTCGACTTCAGCACCCAGCTATGGGTCCCCTTCTTCAAGAGGACAACACCGGATATTGGTTGGTTGTATATTCCCTTTGGGATAGCCGTCATCGTGGGAACTTCTAATGCGGTCAACCTCACCGATGGGTTGGATGGGTTGGCCATTGGCCCGGTGATGGTCTCCGGAGCCACTTTTCTCCTCTTTTGTTATCTGGCGGGAAACTACAAATTCGCCCACTACCTTCAAATTGCCTTCATCAGAGGTAGTGGGGAGTTAACGATTTTCTGTGGAGGGATGGTGGGCGCGGGCCTGGGGTTTCTCTGGTTCAATACCTATCCAGCACAAGTCTTCATGGGGGATACGGGGTCCCTCGCCCTCGGAGCGGCTTTGGGAACAGTGGCCCTGGTGACGAAACACGAGATCCCCCTGGCTATCGTGGGCGGGATTTTCGTATTGGAGACCGTCTCCGTCATCATGCAGGTGGTCTCATTCAAGCTCAGAAAGAGACGGATCTTCAGGATGGCTCCACTCCATCACCATTTCGAACTGAAGGGATGGATGGAACCCAAGGTCATCGTCAGGTTCTGGATCATCGCGATCATTCTGGGGCTTGTGGCCATGAGCACGCTAAAGCTGAGGTAATTCTCCATCTCAAGGGGTCAGGTGAAGCTCGAGGGAAAGCGGGTTCTAGTGGTGGGATTAGCGAGGACGGGAATAGGGGTTGTCCGATTTCTGTCCGAACAGCGTGCTTGCGTTACGGGGACCGATATTCGGTTCGCCGATGAGCTCGAGGAGCACGGTTCCACTATAAGGGATCTCGATATAAGGACAGAGCTTGGCGAGCACAGGATTGAAACCTTTTTGGATAGCGACTTGATCGTAGCCAGTCCAGGGGTTCCGCTCAGCATAGAACCCATCATGGCGGCTCGGGAAAAGGGCATCGAGGTCATAAGCGAAATTGAGCTGGCGTTCCGATTCATCCGAGATCCCATCATCGGGGTAACGGGTACAAATGGGAAAACCACCACCACCCTCCTCCTTGGGGATATGTTCACGGCATCTGGCAAGAAGGTCTTCGTGGGCGGAAATGTAGGGAACCCCCTCATCGATTGTGCCGGGCGGGATAGATGGGATTACGTGGTAGCCGAAATTAGTAGCTTTCAACTGGAAGGGATCGATGAATTCAGGCCCCATGTGGCTCTCATGCTCAATATCACTGAGGACCATTTGGACCGCTATCCCAATTATGGGGAGTACGCCAGGGCCAAATTTCGCCTCTTCTCAAACCAGCGGGGGTCGGATTTTGCCGTCCTCAACGCCGATGACACGATTATTGGTGCCATGAGCTCCCAAATCAAGGCGAAAAAATGGTTCTTTAGCCTTACCTCTCCCGTAGAGGTGGGGACCTTCTTGGACGGAGACGCCCTCGTTTACCATGATCAGGGGGGAGACGTCGAGCGCGTGGAACTGAGCCGGGTTTCGCTAAAGGGGATCCACAATATCGAGAATATGTTAGCGGCAGTGGCGGCGGCCAAAATCTGCTCATGTCCAAAAGAGGCTATTCGGACAGCTCTGGAGTCCTTCAAAGGACTGCCCCACCGTCTTGAATTCATAAGGGAACTGGATGGGGTGAGTTTTTACAACGATTCCAAGGGGACCAATGTGGGCTCCGTGGTCAAATCTTTGAGGAGCTTCCACGAACCAATCATTTTGATCGCGGGCGGAAAGGACAAGGGGGGAGATTATGATCCCCTCAAGGGGATCACGGCGGAAAGGGTCAAACAGCTTTTCTTACTGGGTGAAGCCAGAGAAAGAATGGCTGAAGCATTGGCTGGGTGCGTTCCTACCACCTTAGTCGACACCCTTGAGGAAGCAGTCCATCGGGCCTTTGATGAATCGAAACCGGGGGATGTGGTGCTCCTGTCTCCGGCGTGTTCAAGTTTTGACATGTTCAGGGATTATGAGGAGAGGGGGAACCTTTTCAAGGAAATCGTTAATCAGTTGGCCAATGAGAATCGCAGAGGGGCTCTAACGGCATGAGGGAACAGGCTCAATACGACCTCCCCCTGTTGATCATCACGATCTCGTTGATGGGCGTAGGGGTCGTCATCGTGTACAGCGCCAGTGCCATTCTTGCGGCGGATAGGTTCGGAGACGGGTACTATTTCTTAAAAAAACAGGCCCTCTTCGGTGCCTTTGCCGTGGCCGTAATGTTGGTGATGATGAACATCCCTTACACCCTTCTGAAAAAGCTGGCCTATCCCATACTGGGACTGAGCCTGTTTTTCCTCCTACTGTTGTTGATTCCGGGAATAGGATACAGGGTTGGTGGCTCTACCCGATGGATTCGCTTTCTCCACCTCTCCTTTCAGCCCTCGGAATTGGCAAAATTGGCCCTCATCATCTTCTTAGCGTACTTCTTGGAGAAGAAGGGAGATCGAATGAAAACCTTCTCCACGGGTTTTCTTCCGGTCCTCGTTATCGCGGGCACGATTATCTGTTTGGCCATGCTCCAACCGGATTTCGGGGTGGCCCTCTTCCTGGCGACCATGGTGTTCGTGCTCCTCTTCATCGGAGGAGCGAGGTTTTCCTACTTGCTCTACTCCATTTTGGTATCTACTCCCATCGTCTATCTGCTCATCACAAAGGTCGACTATCGCTATAACCGGATTATTGGATTCCTAAATCCCTGGGAAGATCCCGGTCGAACGAGCTTCCAGATCGTCCAATCCCTTCTGGCCTTTGGGTCAGGAGGGCTATTCGGCACGGGCCTTGGAAGCGGTAGTCAGAAGCTCTTCTTTCTGCCTGCCCCGCATACCGACTTTATCTTTTCTGTGATCGGTGAGGAATTGGGAATGGTAGGCGCAACCATCACCTTGGGTCTCTTCGCACTGTTCACGATTCGGGGTGTCCGTATTGCCCTCATGGCGGGAGAACCCTTTGGAATTCTTCTGGGGGTAGGGATTACGGCCATGATCTCAATGCAGGCCATCATCAATATGGGGGTAGTTCTCGGGCTACTCCCAACAAAGGGACTAACCCTCCCCTTCATCAGTTACGGGGGGACGTCCCTACTGGTCAATTCAATGGGGGTAGGAATTCTCCTCAATATTTCATCAATGGCGAGAAGGACATGAGGATCGTCATTGCCGGCGGCGGAACTGGGGGGCACGTCTTCCCGGGGATTTCCATAGCCGAGGCGTTCAAGACCAGGGAGGCTCAAAACGAATTCCTCTTCGTTGGGGCCAGGAGAGGTATGGAAAAGTCCCTCATCCCCAAAATGGGTCTTCCATTGAGGACCATTTCCGCGTCCGGGATTAGGGGTAAGCAGCTACGGCCAAAGTTGATCGCCCTCTGGAGAGTTCCCATCGGCATCATCGCCTCGGCCCGAATCATCCACGAGTTCAAAGCAGACCTGGTCATTGGGGTCGGGGGCTATGCCTCGGGACCGGTGGTACTTGCTGCATTTCTCTCAAGGATAAAAAGGGCTATCCAGGAACAGAATGCCATCCCTGGAGCGACAAATCGCCTGTTGGGAAGGCTCTCCGATGCCATATTCATTTCCTTCGAAGAAAGCAAAGCCTATTTCCCCAGGGGAAAAACGATTCTTACGGGCAACCCGGTGAGGAGAGGCTTCCTCCAGGGGCTCGAGGGCAACCGGGGCGGAGATGAATTTAACCTCTTCATCTTCGGGGGAAGCCAAGGGGCCCACCGGATAAATGAAAAGATGGTGGAAGCCCTGGATTGGCTAGGGGAGGCTCGGGATAGGCTGAAAATTACCCATCAGACGGGAGGAGACGACCTGAAATTTGTGTCTCAGAACTACCAGCGGAGGGGATTCCGAGCATCGGTGAGGCCATTTATCGATGATATGCCCAACTGCTATCGAAACGCACACCTGGTCATCTGCCGCTCCGGAGCTACAACGGCCTCCGAGTTGACCGTATCCCGAAGGGCCTCCATCCTCATCCCCTACCCCCATGCCATTAATGATCATCAGACCTTCAACGCAAAAGCCCTGGTGGAGGCTGGGGCGGCACGGATGATTCCCGATTCCGACCTGACGGGGAAGCTCCTGGCCGATACGATTCTGCACCTGTATCGAAATAGAGATGAGATTTCTACCATGGAGATGCGAGCAGGGGATCTGGCTCGGCCCAATGCCGCTGATCTCATCGTTGATTGGTGCTATAACCTGGTGTCTGGCGGAAGGTAGCCATGTATCGAAAAACCAAGATAAACCATATCCATTTCATTGGAATCGGGGGGATCGGGATGAGCGGGATCGCGGAGGTCCTTCTCAACCTAAGCTACGAGGTCAGCGGTTCCGATATTCGGGAAACCGAGATAACTCGCCGATTGGAGCAGCTGGGGGCAAAGATCTCCTACCAACATCAACGGGAGAATGTCGAAGGGGCAGAGGTGGTCGTCGTCTCCGCGGCCATCAAGGAGG
>CAYFXP010000584.1:0-5413 GCA_964346935.1 uncultured Syntrophobacterales bacterium | reverse complement strand
ACCGATACGTCAACAGATGGACATATGACTCCAATCGTAAAGGCAATACCTGACCGTAGTAACCGAGACTAAACCCATCTTTGGTATATCTCAGCTTGATCTCTCCCTCTTCCAGGGATTGGCCGTAAAACCTTCCCAAGAACGGAGCGAGAACCCTGCCCTTAATGCTCTCGTAGGGATGATCCCATTCGATGTCAAAAAAATGGAAATACCGAGAGCTCTGTCCGTTTTCCAGGACATCCACAAGCATCTGGTTTTCGTGATCGAAGGCCATGTGGCTTGGAACGATATCCTGAAGCCATCCCATTCCGTGATTTTTCACCTCTCGTATGAGTTGCTCAAAGTCTGACGCGGTCCCTAATTGGGGGTTGAGCTGGTTCGGGTCGACCACATCATAGCCGTGAGGGCTTCCCTTTCTCGCCTTGAAAACAGGTGAGGCGTAGAGGCCGGATATGCCGAGCTCAGCCAGGTAGGACACAATGTTCTCGGCCGCCTGGAAGCCAAAAGCGGGATTGAATTGAATTCTGTAAGATGCGGCGGGAATATGCATGATATCTTGCCCAGAGAGAAGACGAGGCTTTCGCGGGTTCTTATTCAACGCGAAGCGAGAGCTTTTGGCTTAAAGTAGTAAAGTGATGGACCCACTGACGGGCCTTTTCGTCACCTTGGTCAGCCCTTGCTTTAAACTCAGGGTAAACGGACTTCAGCAAATCATAACAAACGTTCTGTACTTTCCAGAGGTTTACCTGGAAAGACAAGGAGGGAAGCATATCCACGGCTTCATGGAGCTTTTCCAGCAACCGTAGTTCAGTTGGGGTGGCGATAAGCCGTCCCGCCATCCGTTCGAGGCTCCCTCTAAAGGCATACTCCAAGGTCTCCTCGTCCAGGGAGATTCCCTCCGACCTCGATTCGTCCAGAAGGGGATCAATGTGCTCTGAGGAGAGTTCCTCGTTCTCAAAGGCCCGGCGGAGATCGGCATTCAGGACGACCTCGGCAGCCATATAGAGGGCCCTTGGTGGGGGTACACCCGAATCCTTGAGAAAGCGCATCAGCGGGACGTTGGTCTCGTAGAGCTGTCGGTAGATGGCCTCGACATCGGCAAGCGTCGATTCCAGAATAATGGCCAGGATCTTGCGCTGCTCATCGCAGAAAAGCGATGTCAGGGAGTACGTAGATCCCTCAAAGTGTTTGTCCAGGAGAAGGATGGTCTCGGGAAAATTAGCTCTATCAAAGGGCTCCGTAACCTCTCGCACCAGCTCTCCATAGGAATCCTCACCCTGGTATCTCCTCACGCCGCAGTTCATGTTGTGGTCTCCCAGGTGCAGGACACCGAAACAGATCCGAGCACATTCCCTGGTGATCTCCGAGGCCATCGTTGCCCGGCCCACCACAAGCTTTGCCCTTCCTGCCTCGGAACCCCGATAATCATCTCGGTCGACCGTGTAGCAGTAAATAGAGGCCTTTTGCCCGTATTCTTCAAAGAGGGAGCTCATGGCGTAATGCGCTCCGAGCTTTGCCAGATCTACCACGGCGGGCTTGACCAGTTTCTCATAGATCCGGCGACCGTTCCCGTACTCGGGGACATTGCTTTCGGCCTGCTCTAGGAGTTCAAGGAAAGGACTTTCCATATCCTCGCCAAAGACCTCACGGGCAAGCTGCAAGGCACGTCCCGCGTATTGGATCACCTGGACGGTCTCGATGCCCGACAGTTCATCGAAAAACCACCCACAGCTGGTGTACATGAGCATGGCATGTCGTTGCAGCTCCAGAAGTTTGAGCACCGTGATCTTCTCATCGTCATTAAGCGCCCGCGATGCGTGTTGATGCAAAAATCCCTCGATGTTTTCTCGCGATCGATCGAGGATTACTCGTATATAGTCGTTTCGGGCGTCCCAGGGGTCCTTCAAGAACTCGTGCGCCCTGTCCTCATATTTCGGCGCCAGTTGGTCTCGCACCCAATCCATTGCCCTTCGCAGCGGCGCTCGCCAGCGCTGATGCCAACCGGGATGAACGCCTAGGTTGCACCCGCAGTCGCTTTGCCACCGTTCAACTCCGTGGAAGCAGCTCCATGAGGTGTTCTCGAAGATCTCCACCTCGTGTGTTGGGGAATGCCTCTCCAAGTATTCGCCGTAATTGGTAAGGCGGGCGAGATTTTCCGACTCGATATGGTGGAGGGCATACGCCAGGGCCATATCCCCGAAGCGATGGTGGTGACCATAGGTCTCACCGTCGGTCGCAATGTGAACGATCTGAGGCCATGTGCGCTTTTGGGAAAAGCCTCCTCTGAGGCGTTGGGCTAAGGATTCCCCGCTCTTTAGAAGTCCCTCAAAGGCCACAGCACGGGAGATGGGGCCATCATAGAAAAAAAGGACGATGGTCCGGCCCGATCGTAGACGAAGGGTATAGGCCATGGTGGGGTCAATTCTGGCTCCGCTCACATCTCTCCATTTGCCGATCCCGAGAGGCCGGGCTCGACTGGCTTGGTGCGGGGCAAGAATGGTAAACCGGATCCCCTGCTCCGCGAGGATATCAAGGGTTTCCAAGTCCACTGCGGTCTCCGGGAGCCACATCCCCTCGGGACTTCGGCCAAATCGATGCTTGAAGTCCCGGATTCCCCAGACGATCTGGGTATACTTGTCCCGCCCGTTGGCCAGGGGGATGATCACGTGGTTATAGGCTTGGGCCAGGGCCGATCCGTGCCCCGAAAAGGTTTCTTGGCTTTCCCGGTCTGCCTCGAGGATTGCTTGATACACATCCGGTGATTTTTCCTCCAGCCACGCCAGCAGGGTCGGCCCGAAATTGAAGCTGATCTTCGCATAGTTGTTGGCCATCTGGACGATCCGACCCCTCTCATTCAGGATGCGGCTTTTGGCATTGGTGGCATAGCACTCCGCGGTGATCCATTCGTTCCAATCATGATACGGGTAGGCCGAATCCTGGAGCTCGATAGCCTCAAGCCACGGGTTCTCGCGGGGTGGCTGGTAGAAGTGGCTGTGAATGCAGATGTACCGTTCCATTGGTTTACGTCTCTCTTCCCTTGAGAAAAAGGGCAAAGGCGTGCGGAGCCAAGGTGAGAGCTGCTTCTCCATCCGAAACCATTTCACCGGGAACCTGACTCCCCGGGCCTTGCCACCGCTCATCCGCCGAATCCAACTGTTTTGTCCACCGACCTTCCGGCAAGGAAATACCTATGTTCACCGGCGACTCATCGAAGTGGAAAATTATGACTGCCTCATCGGCGGCGCTCCAGCGCCTGATGACCAGAACTCTCTCGCGTTCATAACTCGTGACATCCATATCTTCCTTGCTCAGATAGGCTAAGGCTGGGATCTCCTTCCTCAGCCGAATCAGCTCCCCGTAAAACTCGAGAAACATCCGGTTTTGCCCTTTGTAACGCAGGTCATGGTTAAGCTTGGCCCGCAAGAACGTGCTCTCATCTTGCGGATCAGGTGGCTCATCGGCCCACCTGAAGGCGGCGAATTCCTCCCGGCGTCCTCGCCGCACCGCTTCAACGAGGTCGGCATCGGAGTGGCTGACGAAGTACGGAAAGCACGCAGTCTCTCCGTACTCCTCCCCCATGAAGAGGAGCGGAATGAAGGGCGAAAGCAGCACGACCCCAGCCGCGAGCTTCATCCTTTCGAGGCAGACAAGCTCACTCAACCGTTCGCCCCGCATCCGGTTTCCCACCTGGTCGTGGTTCTGCGCAAAGACCACGAACATATGCGCCGGGATATCCCGAGAGGAATTTCCGTGCCGACGGTGGCGATAGGAGGAGTACTGGCCCGAATAGACGAACCCCTCGCGAAAGGCCTTGACGAGATCCCCGAGGCGCCCGAAATCCTGGTAATATCCCGTTTGGTCTTCCGTCAGGAGCGTATGGAGGGCATGGTGGAAGTCGTCATTCCATTGGGCGTCCAGGTCGTATCCCCCAAGTTCCCGCGAGCGGATAATGCGCGTGTCATTGAGGTCGCTCTCGGCGATGACGTGGACTTGCCGATTGAGCCGCTCCGCCTTCTCATGTACGGCCGAGGCCAGCTCCTCGAGAAAAGGATACGCGGAGAAATCCAGGATGCCGTGGACTGCATCGATCCGCAGGGCATCGATATGAAACTCCGTCACCCAGTACAGGGCATTCTCGATGAAAAGACGCCGAACCGAATCGCTGTGGGGTCCATCGAAGTTGATGGCCGAACCCCACGGGGTTTTGTAGCGATCGGTGAAATAAGGACCGAAATCCCACAGGTAATTACCTTCTGGACCCAGGTGGTTATATACCACATCCAACACGACGGCTATTCCCCTCCCGTGGCACGCCTTCACCAGGCGCTTTAACCCTTCAGGGCCCCCGTAGGAGTTCTGAACGGCGAAGGGGTAAACGGCGTCATAGCCCCAATTCCGGGTGCCCGGAAACTGGGCTATGGGCATGAGCTCAACCGCTGTGATGCCCAGCTCCTGAAGCTCATCCAGATGGGGAATGATGGCCTCAAAAGTCCCCTCAGAGGTAAAGGTTCCTACGTGGAGCTCGTACAGGATATAGTCTTGGAGCCGAAGGCCCGGCCATTGGTCATCCTCCCAAGGGAAATCGGGATCAACCACCCGCGAAGGTCCGTGGACGCCCTCGGGTTGAAATCGTGACGCCGGATCCGGGCGCTCCCTCTGGTCATCCAGTCGGTAAAGGTACTGGTCGCCGGGCTTTACGTCCTCTGCGATGACGGAATGATAACCGAGCCCTTCCTTGTTTAAGGACAGGATCCGCTCCCGGGGAGGAAGAATGCGTATCTCAACCGTTTGATGCAAGGGTGCCCAGACGCGGAACTGGCAACGATCTCCTCCAAGGTATGTCGCCCCGAGACTCAACTCCAGGTTCAAAGCCCTGCCCCCTCGGGTTTGAAGAACAGTGCTCCCAGGGGCGGCAGGGTAAGGTTAAGGGAGTGTGGTCTGTCATGAAAGGCTATTGGGGAAGCCTCAACTCCACCTAGGTTGCCATGACCACTACCTCCGTAGTCCTCGGAGTCGCTGTTCAAGATCTCCCTCCAGTATCCCCCACGCGTTGCGCCGACTCGGTAGTTGAAACGCGCAACCGGGGTGAAGTTGCAGACGAAGATCAAGGCGTCGTCCTCGGATCGGCCCTTGCGGATCAGGCTGAGGATGCTCTGTTGAGCGTCGTTGCAATCGATCCACTCGAATCCCGCGGGATCGAAATCCAGCTGGTGAAGAGCCGGCTCGCTTCGATAGAGTTTATTCAGGTCTTCAATCCAGCGCTTGAGACACCTATGAAGGGGATAGCTGAGGAGGTTCCAGTCGAGACTCTCCTCGTGGTTCCATTCGCCCCAATGGCCGAACTCCCCACCCATAAAGAGGAGCTTCTTCCCAGGCTGAGCATACATATAACCGAAAAGAAGTCTCAGATTTG
>CAYFXP010000583.1:0-14443 GCA_964346935.1 uncultured Syntrophobacterales bacterium | reverse complement strand
TGGCCATCCTCTTTTCTTCCCCTGAATCCAACAGCGAGATGGGCGGGAGGTGAAACCTTTCCCTGGGCTTCGGGAAGGTGAACTCCTCCTGTTTATAGCTCGGCTTCCTCTCGCCTCTTGCGGCTGGCTCTACTACAACAGGTTCTGAGAGCTTCGCGTTGCCTTTTCGCTGCCTTCGCTGGGTGACCCTTCGGACTCGTTCCCTGCGGATCGTCATTATGAGATTCCATTTTCGGACCACTGCTTTGAAGAACCCCACCAGTCCGTCGATCAAGGAGACAAAGGAAAGCCCCGTGCTGAGGGATAGAGCCAGAATGAAGATCACGAGCACGATCATATATGCACCGGGGAGATTGAAATACCTCGCCAAGAGCCGAGAGGAAAGCTCGCCAATAACGCCCCCTGCGAGGAGCTCGTCCCCAAAAATCTGGATCTTGTCGAACTTCAACCCCAAACCCGTAGCACATGAGAGGATGATAAGCAGAAAGCCCGCTCCCTTTGGGTAGCTCATTCCCTCGAGCATGGGCAAGAACAGGAAACAGGCCAGTATCCCCAGGGCAAGGGGGATCAAATACGAGGCCAAGCCAAGGCCTTGCAGCAACAGATCGCTCACGTGGGATCCGACGATGCCGCCGAGATTATGAATTTCCTTAGCCCGTCCCGGGGGAGCGACATTCAGGGATGGATCGGATGGATGATAGGATACGAGGCTTAGCATCACAAAGAGGGCCATTGCCAACAGAATAATCCCCGAAATCTCCCTTCTCAGGCTTCTCTTGGAGGTCGAGAGCTTTCCCATACTATGATCCGTCCGATAGATTCCTCTCCAGGGTTCCCCTCACTCTTTCCATGAGGACATCCCTCTCCCTTAACGAATAGGGTGCGGTATCGATAGCCCTATCAATGGTAATGTGAATCTCCCCGGGCCGAACCCTCAGGGAATCCCTGGGCATAACATCGGAGCTCCCCTTGATGGCTATTGGGATGATGGGGACTCCGGATTTAAGGGCGAGGGTAAATCCGCCCCGCTTAAAGGGCTGGATCGATCCGTCTCGGCTTCGAGTTCCCTCTGGAAAGATGACCACGGAGACCCCGCCCTTTATTTTGTTCGCTGCCCTTTCGATGCTTTCTAGGGCCTTTTTCTTCCCGGATCGATCGATGCTGATATAGTTGGCCGCCCGCATTGCCCAGCCCATGATAGGGATTGCAAAGAGCTCCTTCTTCGCAATCCACCGAAACTGGACGGGCAGACAGCTGAGCAGCGCGAAGATATCATAGCTGCTCTGATGGTTGGCCATGTAAATGAATGGGGCTTTCTTGACAAGGTACTCCAATCCCTTCACCTTGACCCTCACCCCGCTTACTAGTAGCTGAATCTTTGCCCACCACCTGGCATAGTGGTGGACGATGTTGCCAGTACGACTGAAGGGAAAGGTGACGAAAGCCAGTGTGCTCAGACTTATCGTGCTCACAACGATGCTGATCCAGAGCAAAACCGACCGGGTCACTGAACCTCCATCCTTTCGATGATTTTTGAGACCTCCTCCTTGACGCGGTTATCGATATCGTATGGGGAAACCCCATCCCTATCCGCCTGAAGGATCTTGGGGTTAAAGCTGAGGTGGCCGAGGATTTCGAAATCGGGGAGATTCTCCTCGATGATCTTGCGATCCTCCTCCGTCGTGATTTTGTTTCCCACGATCAGCACCCGCTTGACCCCTAAGTCAGCGGCCAACTTCCTGATCTGTTTTGTGGTGCCGATGGAGCGTAGCCCCGGCTCAACAACTACAATGAGGGCGTCCACGAATTCGGTGCTTCCCCTCCCGAGGTGCTCCAACCCCGCCTCCATATCAACGATGACGACCTCGTCCCTGCCGACAAAGAGGTGTCGCATTAAGCCCTTCAAGAGCACATTCTCGGGGCAGAAGCACCCTCCGCCTCCCTGGGAGATAGATCCCAACACGAGCAATTTAACCCCCCCGTGAGATAGGCCAAATTGATCCGGAATATCATCCACCCTGGGATTGAGCTTGAACATGGCCCCATAGGTTCCCTTCTTCGCGGCGGTCCTTTCCTCAACCAAGGCCGTCATGGCGACGAGGGGCACGAGCTTTTCCACCATCTCCTTGGGAAACCCGAGGGCAGAGGCCAAATTCGCATCCGGGTCGGCATCGATGGCCAAGACCTTTTTGCCCGTGTCAGCCAAGATACGGGCCATCACTCCAGCCAGGGTTGTCTTTCCCACGCCTCCCTTGCCCGAGATAGCAACTTTCATGGAAAATCCCCTTCACGGAAACGGCACTCAGTGAGAAAACTGATACATATTTTACCCCGCAGGTCCTTTTTGTCAATGAGGATGCCTGCGGGAGTTCCCTCAATTTTGTCGAGCACACCGTTGTCCGTGAGCGAAATCTGCTGGAGAAGTGGGGTACCCATCGAGGGTGAGCGGGAAGGGGAAAGCCGACCCTCCAGAGGCCGGAAGGGGCAAGTATTCCCCGCCCGCGAGCCCCGAAAGGGTCACTTGGGAAGCACTGAAGCGAAGGGACAACGGTGTTCTCTCAAGAAAAATAGAATCTGTTACGAAATCAAAAGGTTAGGGTAATCCCGCCAACAAAAATCAGGAAACTCCGGGGATTCCCTCTGAAACGGCAGAACGAGCGGCGGGAGGGAAAGGCTTTTCCCCTGGATGGGGCGTAATCATCAAGACGAAGGAGGAGATTCGCCTTGGTTTCGCTGGTAGATAATCCTCAAACCCTCAAGGGTCAGAAACTCATCAACCTCTTCGATGAGTTTCGATTCCGGGGCGATCAATTCGGCAAGGCCGCCCGTTGCGATTACCTTCGGGTCCGTCCTCGTTTCCCTTTTCATTCGGCTGACAATCCCATCAACCAATGCCACATACCCATAGATGATGCCGGCCTGTATGCTAGCGACCGTGTTCTTGCCGATGACGTGCTTGGGTTTTGTCAACTCAACCCTGGGCAGTTTCGACGCCCCTTGGAAAAGGGCCTCTGTGGAAATCAAAATCCCGGGGGAGATTACACCCCCGATGTACTCCCCCTTTGGGGAGATGTAGTCAAACGTAGTCGCCGTGCCGAAATCCACGACGATCAGACTCCTTCGATGTTTTGCGTAGGCAGCAACGGCGTTGACGATTCGATCGGCTCCCACCTCAACGGGATTATCATAATGGATGGGCATCCCCGTCCTGATTCCAGGACCCACCACCAAGGGCTTGATGTCAAAATACTTCGTTGCCATCCCCTCGAGGATATTGACTATCGGGGGGACAACACAGGAGATGACAATTCCGAGGATATCCTCCAGCGCGATATGACCGAACATGAAGAGGTCCTTTACGAGAATTCCGTACTCGTCAATCGTCCTTCCCTTCTCCGTACCAATTCGCCAGTCTGCCACCAGCTTATCATTCTCGAATACGCCTAACACTGTGTGGGTATTGCCCACATCGATCGCGAATAGCATCAAGAACTCTCCTTTCGATCTCAGCTTTGGCTATCCGTCATGGTAGCTTTCGCACGTGAGAAACATCACCTGCGATTACGGTCCTTTCGGATCCATCTGGGGCCAGAAGGATAAGCGATCCGTGGGAATCAACTCCCTTGACCCTTCCCCGAATAACCTCATCAAAGGATTTTACCTCAACGACCGTTCCCACCATCTGGGAGAATTCCTCCCACTCGCGGAGAACCCGCTCCCTTTCCCCGGTCAAAAAGGCCCGGTATTCCCCCTCGACCTCTCTCATGAGTTCGTGGAGAAGTTCAACCCGCGAGATCTCATATCCCAGTTCCTCCCTCAAGGAGGTGGCAATCGGTCTCATTCCCTCGGGAATCGTTCCCGAGGTCATATTGACGTTGATTCCGATTCCCAGAATAATAAAATCCACCTGGCCCGCCCTGGCCTTCATCTCGTTCAGTAATCCGGCTACCTTCTTACCGTGCACGAGGAGATCATTGGGCCATTTTATCAGGGGCCGAATCCCGGAGATTTGTTTGATGGTCTTTGCGGTGGCCACTGCCGCCATGAGGGTAAGGAGGGATGCGTTCGTCAGCACCATGGGTGGCCTAAGGATTACGGAGACGTAGAGGTTAGCCCCCGGCGGGGAGAGCCATGACCGACCCAGCCTCCCCCTTCCCCTCAGCTGACAATCCGCAACGACGATCTCTCCTTCCTCACCTCCCTCTCGGGCGATGCGGTATGCCTCCGAATTGGTGGAATCCACTTGGTCGAACACATGGATCTTCTTGCCGATGATCTGAGTTTCCGCATAGGCCTTGATGGCTTCCGGGGAAAAAGTGGTTGTCGAGTCCATTTCTCGTTTACTGGAACGCTTAGAGCGTATCAAGCTTGTGTGGTGGCGTCGTAGTGGGAGAACTGCATGGAAAAAGTACCGCGTCCTTGGCTCAGAGACCTCAGATCAGTGGAGTAGCCGAACATCCGCTTCAGTGAGGCCAAAGCGTTGATGACAACGATCTTTCCCTTGGGCGTAATCGATTCAACCTCGCCCCTGTGTGCCTTCAGGTCTCCGATCACTTCCCCCATGAACTCCTCCGGAACGATCACACTGAGCTCCATCATGGGCTCTAAGAGGGTAGGTTCCGCCTCCCTCAGTCCTTCTCGGAAGGCATTGGACGCGGCTATCCTGAGGGCCATAAGTGAGGGGTTTTGGTCATCGAAGGAGGCCTTTACGAAGACCGTCTTGATATCGGTTACGGGATATCCCATGATCAGGCCCGCCGTCGAGGCATCCCTGATCCCCTCTTCCATGGCGGAGAGTCCTTCCTGGGTTACAACTCCATCAGGGATCTCGGACTGGAACTCCAGGCCATCGCCGCGACGGTTGGGCATCAGCTTGATCATTACCTCGGCAAAGTGGCGGGTATCTTCGAACACCTTGTCGAAGCGACCCGAGGCCTGCACGGCCTTGCCGATGGTCTCGCGGTAAACCACCTGGGGACGGCCGACATGGACTTCAAGGTTATATTCGTCCATGAGTCGTTGAACTAGAACCTCCAGATGGAGCTCCCCCATCCCGGAGATGATGGTTTGCCCGGTATCCTCGTCGAGTTTCACCAGAAAGGTGGGATCTTCCTCGCTGAGCTTCTCCAGGGAGAAAGTCAGCTTTTCCTGGTCTCGATTGGTTTTGGGCTCCACGGCAACTGACATAACGGGTTTGTAGGACCCTATGGGCTCCAAGACGATGGGATGATCTTGCGCGCAGAGGGTGTCGCCCGTGGTGGTTTGCTTCAACCCCATGAGGGCGACAATATCCCCCGCCCTGGCATCCTCCAACCTCTCCCTGTGATTTGCGTGCATGAGGAAGATTCGCGCCACCCGCTCCTTTGACCTCAAGCGGGGATTATACGCCTCTGCACCGGTCTTGAGGACGCCGGAATAGATCCGGGTGTATGTTAACTTTCTCCCTCGGTCCATCATGATCTTGAAAGCGAGCCCACAAAAGGGTTCATCATCGTTGGAAGCCCTCTCCTCAACGTCATCCGTGCGGGGGTTAACCCCCTTAACAGAGGTGATATCGACGGGGGAGGGGAGATAATCAACGATCGCATTCAGGAGCGGCTGGATCCCCTTGTTTTTCAAGGCGGCCCCGCACAAGACCGGAACCAGGCTGAGGGAGATGGTTCCCTTCCTGATGGCTTCCTTGATCACTTCCTCAGAAAATTCCTCCCCTTCCAGGTACCTTTCCGTGAGGGCATCGTCCGATTCGGCGATGGTCTCCAGGAGTTTTTTTCTATACTCTGTGGCTTGAGGGAGGATTTCCCGGGGGATCTCCACCTCGCTGAAAGAAGCTCCGAGGGTCTCTTCATGCCAAACAACCCCCGTGAAACGAACCAAATCCACCACCCCCTGGAATTGATCCTCGGATCCCAAGGGGAGTTGGATGAGCAACGGCTTTGCCCCCAGTCGATCGACCATCATCTCGACGGCCCCGAAAAAATCGGCACCAATGCGATCCATTTTATTGATGAAGGCCAATTTGGGGACCCTGTATTTATCGGCCTGATGCCAAACCGTCTCCGATTGTGGTTCCACACCTCCAACGCCACAGAAGACGGCTATGGCCCCGTCCAGTACCCGTAAGGACCGCTCCACCTCAATGGTGAAATCAACGTGGCCCGGTGTGTCGATAATGTGGATATAGTTATCCCTCCATGGACACGTCGTTACCGCTGAAGTGATGGTAATGCCCCTCTGTTGCTCCTGGAGCATCCAATCCATCACCGTGTTTCCATCATGGACTTCCCCCATGCGGTGAGTCCGTCCGGTGTAATAGAGGATCCTCTCGGTGACGGTGGTCTTGCCCGCATCGATATGGGCCATGAATCCGATATTCCGCGTCCTAAATAAGCGTTTTTGTGCCGCTTTTCCCTTTATCCGTGGTTCCGCCATGACTTTCGTTAATCCTTAAGAAGCTTATAATTCCATATTTGCGCAATATTAAAGGGTTTTTGGGAAAAAGTCAAGGTGAGGGGGGGACCTCCTGCTTATCCTCCATGGCTACCCCATTTTTTCAGCAAATGAGATTCAGGGACATCGGTATTTTCCACTAAACCGGAGCCCTATTACTTATATGCATTATCTGATATCATGACAGCAGCAAAGGCCGATGATTTGAAGTACGAGTGAAGAGGGTGTTGCCGGTAAGTGGAGATATCCAGCAGACCAAGGATCGGTTGCCGACGGTTCGGAGGCAGGGGCACTACAAGGTCCTATCGAATTGCGTTTCTAACCTTGCATTTAATATCTTAAAATCCCTTGCCAACGGAGCTAAGTATCTATAATTCGGACAACCCCCGAAAAGTTTCGATTACAAGATAAACCACACAGTCCGGGCATGACTCCAATGATCAAAAATTTGAAACGCAATTGGTTAATTTCGTACCTACAATTAAGAAATGAAAACTGCCGGAACGGCATTGAACGTGTCATCAAAAAGTTAACAGGTGTGTCTAAAAAAGAGAAACGTTTGTTCATTCGTTTTCTTTTACACCGTTCAACTTTGATCTTTGCGGGGCTTATTACGTTTTCCATTGTTCAGGTGAGCATCATAAGGTTTCTTGACCCACCCGCCACACCACTTATGATTTACCGTTGGCTAAGCGGGGAAAAGTTAGACTTCCGCTGGCGTTCCCTCCCCGAGATATCCCCCTTTCTACAACGAGCAGTAATTGCTGCGGAGGATCAACGCTTTCTGAGTCACCACGGCTTCGATTGGAAGGAAATTGAGCAAGCCCTTGAAGAGTATCAAAAAGAGGGACGAATTCGGGGGGCTAGTACCATTACAATGCAGGTAGCGCGAAACATCTTTCTCTGGCAGGGATATAGTTGGTTGAGAAAAGGTTTGGAGGTTTACTACACGGCTCTGATCGAACTATTATGGCCCAAATGGCGCATTATGGAGGTTTACCTCAATGTAGCCGAGCTGGGGCCGGAGATCTTCGGTGCTGAAGCGGCAGCCCGCCGCTACTTCGGGTACTCGGCCGCCTCATTAACCAAGCCACAGGCTGCTCTTCTGGCAGCTGTATTGCCGAATCCTCATAGGTGGTCGCCAAAGTACCCGACTCGATATATCAGAGAACGTCAATCCACAATACTGCGTGAGATGAAAAAGTTGGAGCCCATCCAACTCCTCCATAGCGACAAGTCATCTTGAGGAGGGTCCATGATATATGTTGAAGTGCACCCCCGTGTTTGGACAGATCAGGTTAGAGTTATCTGACAGGATCTGATGGGGTTTTGTTTTTCTGAAAGCATCTGTTCAAACACGGGGGTGCACTTCATAAATCTCTATTAGTCTATGATCTCACAGGTTGAAAAGGCAAAGTGGAGCGAATATGGCTACAAGCGAAAGGAAGAAATATTACTGGCTAATGCTCTCATTCTCATTCACAATCGCCTTCCTGCTGCATGTACTGCTCTTCGCTACAGCACCGATGGCCACGGTGATTATGGAGGGTATGGGTCTATCTCATGCTGACTTCGGCTTTGTTTTCTCAGCTGCTATGATAAGCCTCATCCTTTTCAGGGTCCCCTGGGGGTTGATAGGCGACAAAATAGGTTATCCGGATGCTCTCAGGATAGCATTACCCATCTCGACAGCTTCTGCTGTACTAAGGGCCTTCTCGCCTGGCTACCTGAGCCTCTTATTAAGCCAATTTTTTCTCGGGGTGGGCATGGCCGCAGTGATGCCCTGCCTGCCTCTTTTAGCGAAGGAGTGGTCTTCAGGCAAGACCCTCGGGCTTTTCACCGGCATCTACATCTCTGGTTTTGCTGCGGGCAATGCTACTGCGTTGGGGCTTACGCCTCACTTGCTCCAGATGATGGGCTGGAGGGATGTCCTTCTTGCCTACAGTGGATTGGCTGCAGTTGTGTGCGGGCTCTGGTGGCCTCTTGCAAGAAGCACTGTGAAAGGCACGTCTGAGTTTCAGCTTAGGAATTTCGGAACGATTCTAAAGGACAGGTATGTTTGGGTATTGCTTTTCTTCATGATAGCGTCGATGGGAAGCTATGACACCCTCGCTACGTGGATGCCAGAGGTTCTTGAGATGAAGGGACTTAACAAGACGCTTGCATCCTTGTTCCCCCTGGGATTCTTTCTTGCTGGGCCTATCGTGGGTTTTGCATCAGACAGGTTTCGGGACAGGAAGGTGGTTATAGCCCTGCTCGGGGCAGTTGCAGCCGCATCGATCATGGGGATAAACTACGCCCCTTTTCCCTTCCTGCTCTTATGTATTTTTCTTTCAGGTTTCACGATTATCGGGGTGTTCACAATCAGCCTTGCTGTGCCAGCGGAGCACGAGCGCCTCTCTGCCTCTGTGGGAGGTGTTATCGGTCTTATTTCCTCGCTTGGCAATATTGGACCGGTGGTGATGCCTGTTGTCTTCGGTTTCCTGATTGACGTCACTGGTACGTTTCAGGCCTCGGTGCTTTCTGTCGCGGTCCTATCTGGAATCACGTTCATCTTGGGCTCGAGAGTGAGCGAGTGAGATGGATGAACATTTTAGGAAAGTGAGGGCGTGACTGTTTTTGAGCACTGTGTGGTCAGGAAGCTCATTTCTGCTTGACATGTGGGGGCAGGTGTGATATATGAGCAAAATTAACGGCTGAGGCGAACAATGCAGAGGGAGTCTGGATTTTTTTACTTTTATTTTTACTGCGGGCACCCGTGACCGAGGATCTAGGAACAGGGGGGTTCGGCCATGGGTGCTCCAACCCATGGCCTTTTTGCTTTGGAAAGCCATGGGAAGGTCTCCATGGCTTTTTATTTTGGAAGTGAAAGGGGAGCGAGGAGATGGTGATATCGAGCAAAATCGAGAAGGCTTTGGAAGGGGCGTCCTGGGTGAGGAAGATGTTTGAGGAGGGGGATCGGCTGAAACGAATCCATGGGCCTGAAAACGTCTTTGACTTTACGCTGGGGAATCCCATCGTTGAACCCCCGGAGGAATTCTTTGAGGAATTGAGGAGAGTTGCGAACAATCCCGTGCCGGGGATGAGTCGATACATGTCCAACTCGGGCTATGAGGATACCAGGAAGAGGATAGCCAGTACGTTATCGGAGGAGACCCGCCTCCCATTTACGAAGCAGCAGATCATCATGAGCACGGGGGCCGCGGGGGGTCTCAACATCGCGTTGAAATCCATTTTAGACCCGGGCGACGAGGTTATTACCCCGTTACCTTACTTCGTCGAATACAGGTTCTACGTGGACAACCACGGGGGAGTCCTCAAGCTGGTGGAGACCCGGGACGATTTTTCCCTCGACGTGGGGTCCATGGATGAGGCCATCGGCGAAAAGACCAAGGCCGTCCTCATCAATTCCCCTAATAACCCGACGGGAGTTGTTTACAGCAAGGAGTCCCTCATGGAATTGGGGGAGATTTTAAGGAGAAAGAGCGAGCAATTCGGAAAGACCATCTTCCTCCTCTGCGACGAAGCGTACAAAAAGCTCATTTACGATCATGTGGAGCTTCCCGATGTCTTCTCCGTTTACGATAACTGCATCGCCATCAATTCCCATTCGAAAGACCTCTCAATACCGGGCCAACGCATCGGATACGTGGCCATCAGCCCCCTGTGTGAGGGGAAGGAGAAGCTGGTTGACGCCATGGCCTTCAGCCTCAGGACTCTGGGGTTCGTGAACGCCCCGGCGCTCATGCAGCGCTTGGTTGGTAGGTTGACGAATGTCTCGGTCGACATTTCGGAGTATCAGGAAAAACGGGACCTCTTTTACAATGCGCTGGGTGATTTCGGCTATTCGGTGGTGAAGCCGATGGGCGCGTTCTACCTTTTTCCAAAGTGTCCCACTGACGATGACGTCGCCTTCGTCGGGGCTTTGCAGGCCAAGAATATCCTCACAGTCCCGGGGAGCGGTTTTGGAAGGCCTGGCCACATGAGAATTGCTTATTGCGTGGAGAAATGGGTAATTGAGGCCTCGCTCGAGGGATTCAAAGAGTTAGCGATGGAGCATGGCATGAAATGATTGGAGGCATGAAGTTTTCTCTGATTCCCCCTCGCCGGGGAAATCCTTGATACAAAGAGCACAGTGGAACCATTTGCTTCACTGCTTTTCGGTCTGTTGCCCGAATTCCCCTCCGCTCAGAGTTTCATGTCCGTGTCCGTGATTATTAGGACCGAAGACGGCGGACGGCACACCGCGTTAGAGGATCGTGTTCCTTTATCATTACTCATCAGCCCTTTGACATTTGGCATTTCTCCTTTTGCCTGTAACCTCTAACCTCTTTCCCCTTTCCGACTACAACACCGCATGACTGCAGCACCGCAGCACTGAATAATGTTAGCTCCAGGGAACCCGGTCAAAAACGGGTTGCGAGATGGTAGCTTCGGTGGATACCCCACTTCTCCACCAGATTTCGCTCATGTCCCACCGTAAGGAAACTTGTATTGACAATGCTCATGGGTTGTCATAATTTGATGAACATCTCCGAGAAAGGGCCTTCTTCATGAGCATTGTCGCGGTCATTCCCGCCCGTTACGGCTCTAGGCGATTCCCCGGCAAGCCCCTCGCTGATATTTGTGGCAAACCCATGGTCCAACACGTTTACGAAAGGGCGAAGAGCTCCACATTGGTGGGCCAAATTATGGTGGCTACGGATGACGATCGGATCGTCGAAGCCGTGCGGAAATTCGGGGGAGAAGTCGTGTTGACCTCCCCGGACCATCGGACGGGGACGGAGCGGGTAGCCGAAGTGGCCCGAGGGATGGAGGCTGAAATCATCGTCAATATCCAGGGGACGAGCCGCTCATCAGGGGTGAGATCATCGATGCGGCCGTTAAGCCCCTGATATCGGATGAGTCCCTCCATATCTCCACCCTTGAGAGCCCCATAACCCGGATCGGCGATTGGTTCAATCCCAACGTGGTCAAAGTGGTAACGGACCGCGAGGGATTTGCGCTCTATTTCTCCCGATCCTCCATTCCCTTCCTTCGCGATGAATTGGGGAGTGATGGGCGGTTCCCCTCCTGGAAGGGGAGAGGTGGGGATGGGTCCTTGCCCCCAGGTCCCCTCTGCATGCATATCGGCCTCTATGTATACAGGCGATCGCTTCTCTTATCCATAGCCCAGATGGAGCCGACGCCGTTGGAGAGGGCCGAGGGATTGGAACAACTTCGGCTCATGGAAAATGGGTATCGGATTAAGGTAGTTCCCGTCGATTACCATCCGTTGGGCGTCGATACTCCGGCTGACCTTGAGGAGGTAAGGGAAAAGCTTGCCAGAGAGGTTTTTCCTTGATGTTCGCAAAGCTTTTTGGTATATTATCAAGTAATTATGGAATCAAAGCCGCCCAAAAGAGCACTGGGAGCCAAATTCATTCCATTCCTTATCCTCTTCACCGCTTGTTCCCTCCTTCCATGGCTTAAGGCAGAAAATCGAGCTTACAAAAAGATGAAGAAAAAGGCTTTGGCTGACCAAGAGGTGGTCATCATTGACGGGGAGGAATATGTGAAGGTCGGGGGCGGCGAGGGATCCCGACCCCGGTATATTCTCGTCGATGAATACCTTTCGAAACGAGACGAATTTTCGAATTCCGGGCGGCAAGAGGAAGCAGGGGTGGAACGGCTTCCTCAATCCGACAAGGAAAGCGGAGACCAACCCCTTGCCCTATCCACAACTGCTTCAAGGGAAAGCGAGGGGGCTCCCACTTCCTCTTCCATCAGGCTGAGGAGGAAGATCATCATTGCTCCTCTTGAGCATGAGGAGCCCGATGAAGATTGGGGAGAAATGGCAGCGCGGCGATTACGGGAGTCCATGGAAAGGCGAACGGATACAATCCTCTGCTTGGATGACCAAGTCGTCGTGGATTATCTCAAGAGAAGGGGAATCGGTTCCATCCGATTAGATGATCCCATGGTTTTGCGGATAGCCAATACCGTTTTCGGCGTCCACGCCATTCTCTACGGAACGCTTTCGGGTCCTTATATTTCTGCCTCCATGGGCAGGGGAGGGGATGGAGAGGATACGGCCTTGGCCATTGTTCGAATTCAGGCAAGGCTCGTCGAAGCAGCCACTGGCCGAGTGGTGAAGGCCTTCGAGAGAAGTAACCCCATTTTTGCAACGGAGGAAAGGGGGAAGTTTTCTCGAGATAAGGCAGAGCTTAAGGCCATCCATTTAACTATAGAGGAGGTGACGGGGGATATTGTCTATGGAATAAACCAGATGGGGTGGTACGCCCGAATTGTCAAAATTGATGGGGATAAGGTTTACCTCAATGCGGGAAGGCTCACCGGATTGAGGGTCGGGGACCTCATGGATGTCTTCGGGCCAGGGAGGGGCCAGATAGATCAGACGGTCGGGTTCTCTATGGATCCCTTCGCAGGCCAAAGAAAAGGACAGATTAGGGTTTCTCAACTTTTCGGGACCGATGCGGCGATAGCCCATATCACTCTTGGGGGAGATTTTATCCCGAGTGATGTGGCGAGGCCGTCAATGCACTAGGTGTTAACTACTACGAGATGGGAACAAGGGGGGATGACATTAAGGGGCAAACAGTAATCACCAAGGGGAGTTCGGAGGATGTTTGATATCGGGGATAGGGCTGTTTATCCAGGCCACGGGGTTGGAGTGATCGAGGCCATCGAGAGCAAGACAATATCGGGGAGGGAACAATTATTTTTTATCCTAAGGATAGTTGATAATGGAATGACCATTATGATCCCCACGGCCAACGTCGATGTGGTTGGATTGAGGGAGGTCATTCCGCCCATGGAAATACCAAAGGTATTTCAAATCCTGAAGGAGAGGCGGGTTTCCATAGACATCCAGACATGGAATCGGAGATACCGGGAATATATGGAGAAAATTAACGGGGGTTGCATTTTCTCCATTGCCGAGGTTTTACGCGACCTCCAGGTACTTAAGATGGAAAAGAACCTCTCCTTTGGTGAGCGAAAGATCCTCGATACGGCCGTAAATCTCCTCGTAAAGGAACTCGCTGTCGCGAGGGATTGCAAGGAATCGGAGATTCTCATAGAGATAGAAAAGATCTTCGAACCGTAAATGGTTTCGAGGCGAAGGTTAAGCGCTGGAATATTAATTCATTCTCTCCCGTTTATCTCCCTCCATCCCGTCGATTGCTGAATCCCCGATTACGCTGCCTTCTTTGATACGGCAAAAGAAAGCCCTCTCCCTTTAACGGGCTGGAAAGGCATCCAACATCTACTGTATTTCCCTTACACATGGGAGGTCAAGAATGGGCACCATGATATTGCGCTTATTTATAATGCTTATCTGTTCCGTGGGCGGTTTATTCATTGCGGGGGAGCTCTTTGGGACGAGGTGGGCCCTCCTCTGGGGTGCGGCCGGCGGATTTCTCGTTGCCATCCTGAGCATTTTAATAGAGGAGAGCATTAAGAGGCTTTCTTTGAGAAGCCTCTGTGGAGCTACCCTGGGATTGATTGCCGGATTTATCGTGGCTAAGTTTTTGGTGGATGTATTCCTTGTTGATATGATAGAGGGAAGCCAGATCTCGCTGGCCGTTTACCTCATTACCTATGCCATACCCGGATACATCGGGTTAACAATAGGGTTGAAAAAGGGAGAGGAGTTTAGCTTCACCGCCTTTAAGGGGAGTTCCAAATCCCCCTTTGTCACTGAGAATCCAAAGATTTTGGACACGAGCGTGATCATAGACGGGCGGGTGGCGGACATTTGCGAGACTGGATTCATCGAGGGGACCTTCGTCATTCCCCAGTTTATCCTTCATGAACTCCAACATGTGGCGGATTCACCGGACCCTATCAAGCGAACGCGGGGGAAAAGGGGATTGGAGATCCTGCATCGGATCCAGAAACAGGTCGACGTCGATGTGAAGATCGTCGAACAAGACTTTCCCAGGATCAAAGAAGTCGATGCGAAGCTGGTGGAGCTTGCTAAGAAAATGGGGGC
>CAYFXP010000582.1:0-27067 GCA_964346935.1 uncultured Syntrophobacterales bacterium | reverse complement strand
TTCTCATGCTCTTTGGAGGGGTCGATTTGAGCGCCTCCTTCGCATGAGGTTTCCCGGAGGAAATCGAACGTTGGAGCGCTTGCTTGAATTCGCCGATGGTTTGATACCGATCTCGGGGACTTTTCGATAGAGCCTTGAGGATGACCCTTTCCAATTTGGCGGATATAGATGGATTCATCTTCGTGGGGGGAACGGGAGACTCGTGAATGATTTTGTCGATGGTCTCGGCGAGGGAGAATCCATGGAAGGGGAGCTCCCCGGTGAGAAATTGGTAGAGCAGAATAGCAGCTGAGAAGAGATCGGACCTTCCGTCGACTGGGGCAGAGCTGGTGAGTTGCTCGGGAGAACAATAGTAGATGGTCCCCACAAAGCCCTCGTCCCGGGTTTTGATTAATTCCGATTTTTCGATTCTGGCAATCCCGAAGTCCGTGATCTTCACGGTTCCGTTTTTGAGCAAAATGATGTTACCGGGCTTGATATCGCGGTGGATAATGCCATGGGAGTGGGCAAATTCAAGGCCTGTGCAGACTTGGATCAATAGACTCAGTATTGAGTCGACGGAAAGGCGTTCCCTCGATTCCAGCAGATCCCGAAAGGATCGGCCCTCAAGATACTCCATGGCGATGTAAAAGGTGCCATTCATCGCCCCAATGTGGTATATGGAGACGATATTTGGATGGTTCAGTCTTGCTGCGGCACGCGCCTCCTGCAAAAAGCGAAGGAGCATTTTCCGTTTTTGCCCTTCGCCCGACCATGGACCGCGGTCAACCCGTAAAGTCTTAATGGCAACCTTCCGATCAAGGGTGATGTCATGGGCCACATAGACCGTTGACATTCCTCCTTGGCCGATTTTCCGCAGGATTTTGTAGTTGGATTTTTTCGCCATGGATTATCGTATCACCGGGATCGATTATCATTATGCGAGATTATTTGGGAATGATAGGTCAGCAAAATCCATGCCATGTAAGTGCCTCAAACGCCTCAATCCATGAAGGAAATTCAAATGCTTGGGAATTCGGAAGGAACTCTGAGCGGAACATGATACAGTGCTGCGGTGCTGTGGTCGGAAAGGGGAAAGAGAGCAGGAGGCCGGAGGTTTGAGGGTAGAGGCGGAAGGCAAAATGACAAATGCCAAAGGGGAAAATGCGAATAACAAATAACTGATAACGGACACGCTTCACGAGCACGTACCACGAACACGGAGACCAAATATTAGAGGGTTCCCGAAGGCCCGAAAAAGGGGTAAAATTAACGGGGAAAGTGAAATCATCGTAATAATGGGGAATTCTTCTCTGTGCCAGAAAGCCGTACGGTGGTGTAATAACTTTATACGGGACAATTGATGGGGAGGCCTAGGCTATGGATATACTCGAATCGGTTTGCCAATTCGCAACAACCCCCTCCGGGATCATCGCGCTCTGTTTTCTTTTGAGTCTTTTCCTCATCGCCCTCGGAAAGAGGGTCGGGAGGTACCTGCTCCTTCTGGGGATTATTGCCTTTTTCGCTTTCAGCTCCTCTCCCCTTTCCACAGCCCTTCTTTCTCGGTTGGAAAACAAATATCCACCCTTAGAGGATATGAAAGCGGTGGAAGATGTCGATACCATCGTCCTGCTGACGACGGCCGCATGGAAGGACACGCATATTCCCCTTACCAGTCAGGTGGGCGAACCGACCGTTTGTCGTTTGTTGGAGGCTATCCGCATCTATCGCCTTATTCCTGAAGCCAAGGTGGTGATATCAGGCGGTCCCCTGCACTCCGACGGGCGAGATGTTCCCGTGTCCAGAATCGTGGGTGATCTGGCTAGCGCCATGGGAATTCCGGGAGAAAGGATCATCTTGGAGGCCAAATCCACCAACACGTATGAAAATGGGGTGGAGATTAGGAAAATCCTGGGGGAGAAGCCATTCCTCCTCGTGACTTCAGCTTCTCACCTTCCACGGACCATTGCCGTTTTTCAAAAGCTTGGAATGTCCCCCATTCCCGCACCGGCCGATTTTAGGGTTATTCGGTCCGGACCCCATGTTGAGCCATCAAAGGGGGAGTTGCTGAAGGAGATGATCTCCGCCCTTCCGAGCTCGGCTCACTTCGCCCGTTCTGAACGGGCATTGCACGAATATATGGGGTTTGTCTGGTATTGGTTAAGGGGATGGATTTAGAGGGATTGGTCTCATCATAGGGGAGGAGGAGTGGGGAGAGGGTCTTCTCACCAACAGGGAAACCTTGTGACGGAATCTGTCGGTGAATACGCGGGATGTAAGGCAACGAGGATAGCCCAATCTGTTCTGAGGCTACGGAGGAGGTAGAATCTATGAAGCGATTTCTATCAATGGCCTTATTGGGGCTCGTACTTTCCATAGCCTCCTTTTCGGTGGCCATGGGGTAATCGCGCCTCATGGGACAAGACATGCTGGTCCCGAGCCTTTCCTTGGGCCGCGAGCATGCCGCTTTTGTGGAAAATGTTTTGCCGTCTCAACCAGGAGATCTTTTCGTCCAATTGAGGAATGGGTTGACTGTGTTAATCCGAGAGATCCACGCCTCACGGGTTGTTTCGTGTCAGGTCCTCGTCAAGGCGGGTTCCATCAATGAGGATCAATATTTCTACGGAGGGCTCTCCCATTACCTTGAACATATCGTCTCAGGGGGAACGACATCGACGCTGACGGAAGAGGAGATAAAGGAGATTCTACAATCCCTGGGAGGGGCTTCCAATGCCTATACCTCTTACGATCGAACAGTTTACTTCATAAACACGACGGCGGACCACTACAAGAGGGCACTTCAACTCTTAATCGCCTATGTAACTGACTGCCAACTGGCTGAGAACGAATATCGAAGGGAAAAGCCAGTGATTCAGCAGGAATTCAAATTGGGGGAAAACAGCGTATCTCGACAACTCTGGTATCTCTTTATGAAGACTGCATACCAACGACACCCCATCCGTCACCCGGTTATCGGCTATGAAGATGTCTTCGTCACCATAAGCCGCGAGCAGCTCATGAAGTATTACCGAAAGCAATACGCGCCACAAAACATGGTGGTGAGCGTTGTGGGAGATGTGAAGCCATTCGAGGTCCTCAAGGAGGTTATTAAGCTGATTAAGGGTTTCAAGAGGGTTTCCCAAAAGCCCTCGGTCATCCCTGAAGAGGGCTCGCAAGTCGGGCCGAGGTGGGCTGAAAGGGAATTTCCCCCCGCTCAGTTGGCGAGGATGCATGTGGGATTTCCATCGGTTTCCCTGGAGAATCCGGATCTCTATCCCCTCGATGTCCTCGCCATCATTCTGGGAAGCGGGCGAACGTCTCGCTTCTACAGGGCTGTCAAGGACCAAAAAGAGCTGGTCCTCTCCATCGACGCCTCCAATTGGACACCTCATTACGCCCGGGGGATCTTTATCATTTCCATGGCCCTCAAATATGACAACGTGGATAAGGCCCTGGAGGCCGTATTCGGCGAGATCGAGGGGATTCAAACCACCCCGATCCCGCAAACGGAACTGGAAAAAGCCAAGAAGCAGGTCATCGCGGATCACATCTTCGCCAAGCAGGCAGCCGATGATATCGCCTCAAGCCTGGCTTCGTCTTATGTAGCCACGGGTGATCCCTATTTCGATGCTCTTTACGTGGAGGGCATCCAGCGGGTTACCTCCGAGGATGTCGGGAGGGTTGCCCGACAGTACTTGAAAAGGGATCGTATAACCGTTGCCGTCTTAAAGCCTCCTCAACCGAAAAAGCCCGAAATGGAGACAATTCCATCAAGGCGCTCCTCTCACATAGAGAAGCGAGTTCTGTCCAACGGGATGACGCTGTTGTTGAGGGAAAACTCGGTCCTACCCATCGTGTCCTTGCAGCTCTTCGGCGAGGGGGGTCAACGGTACGAGCCCGCCGACCAACCAGGAATCTCGCTCTTTACCATGGGGCTCTTAACCAAGGGCACGAAGACTCGGTCGAAGTACCAAATCGCCAAGGAAATGGAGGAGATAGGGGGAAGTATCGATTCCAGCTCCGGGAGGAACACCTATTACCTGAGCGTATCGGTTCTTAAGGAGGATTTGGAAAAGGGCCTGGAAATCCTTTCGGATGTAGTGATCAACCCTTCCTTCCCGGAAGAGGAGATTGGGAAGCAGAGGGAGGATACGTTGCTCGCCATCCAGAGGATCGACGAGAGCTGGGAGCGGGAGGTTACCCGACTCTTCCGCCAGAATTTCTTCATACAACATCCTTATCGCAATGATTTGGTGGGAACGGAGGAGTCGGTGAGGCGCTTTACCAGGAAAAATATCGGGGATTTTTACCGTCGATTGGTCATGCCCAACAATATGGTGCTGGCCGTCTTCGGTGATATCGACATAGAAAGCGTTGCCCAGAGCGTGCAGAGACGATTCGGTCACCTGAAGAAGGGAAACCTAATCCGGCCAAATCTCAAGGAGGAGACCTCCAACCTCGTTAAAGACGGGAAAGTCGAGAAGATAAACGACAAATCGTCGTCGGCCATTTTCATTGGTTTTAATGGGATGACCCTCTCCGATGCGGATCGCCCCGTTTTGGACGTAATCGATGCCATTCTTTCGGGAATCGGATATCCTAGCGGATGGCTCCACGAGGCCCTGAGGGGAGGCGATCAGAGCCTCGTCTACTATGTCCATGCCTACCCCAGCTATGGGATAGATGGTGGCTACTTCGGGATAATCACCCAGACCACCACGGCGAACTATCAGAAAGTCCTGGATATCATCTCGGAAAAGGTGAGAAGGATTCAGGAGGGGCGGGTGACGGATGAGGAGCTGAAGCGGGCAAAACAGATGGTCATAACGATGCACGATCTAGGGCTCGAGACCAATGCCTCACAGGCTTTTGGCGCTGCGGTATCGGAGGCCTTGGGATTGGGCTACGACTGGGACCAGAGGTACAGGGCTCTCGTCCAAAAGGTGACGGCAGAAGATGTTCAGCGGGTCGCAAGAAGGATATTTAAACACCGCCTCATAGCTACCACCATTCCGCGAAATCCCGTAGAGGCTGTGATACCCCCGGAGAAAAAGGAGAGGATGCATGTCCACTGAGCTTTTTCCCTGATAATAAATGGGCCGAGAAGGATTGTTGGCCAAATTCTTGGAGCGAAAAGTTATTTAGTGTTGCGGTGCTGCAGTCAAACAAGGGATAAATCCTAAATCGACTCGGCCGAGGGTGACGGAGCCGTCATGTAAAATTTGTTTAGGGTTTAGAAATTAGGATTTGGAATTTTCTTGTGTTCTTTGCAATAGGCAAATATTTATGTGGTCATAAACAAGTTGTGAGACGAAGCAGCGCCTCAATGGTTTCTATCGTAGCAACGATGCCAAATGGTCCCTCTCGGCCTCGAAATTGGCCTGGTGTTGTCTGCTTATGGAGGAAATCGACGGGCTCTTCATTTTGAAGGGGTCGAGGAATTTTTGGTTTTTCGATATCCGATAATCGAGATGGGGACCGGTGGCGAGCCCCGTGGATCCCACGTACCCTATGATCTGCTTCTGTTTAACCCGCTTTCCCTTCCTTATTCCCCGTGCGTATCGGGAGAGATGGGCGTAGTACGTGGTGTACCCATTGGGGTGTCTTACCGTTACCTGCTTTCCATAGCCTCGATTCCATCCGCAGAAGATAATCCTCCCATCGCCAACGGCTCGAACGGGCGTACCGGTTGGGGCAGCATAATCGACAGCTAGATGGGGATGATATCCACCGAGAACCGGATGACGCCTTCTTCGGCTGTATCCAGATGTAATCTTGGTGAACCTCAGGGGAGACCGGAGAAAGGATTTCTCCAGGGATCTCCCCTTTTCATCATAGTATCCCTCCCATCCCCCAGGTTCCTTGAAATAGAATCCCCTGTGTACCTGAGAAGAGTTATTATCATAGGTGGCGGCGAGAATCTTCCCGTACCGCACAAACTGGCCATCCTTGTACAGTTTTTCCGCGAGGATCTTAAACCGATCCCCTTTGCGGGGGTCGTTGTGAAAATCGATCTCCCATGCAAAGATATCGGCGAAGGCAAGGGCCAGATGGTCTCCTTCCCCCGCCCTCTCAATAGCGTCGAAGAGGGTGGATTCTATTTCTCCGTTAACTCTCGTAATATGTCGATCCAAAATGACCTCCTTTTTGGATGCGACGTATCGGTCTTCTTGTCTCCTTAGCTCATAGATATCGGTTAGATTTGCCTCGTACGCAAATCTCTGCAACTGGTCCCTATCATCGAGATAGACTCGAAAAGAGTCCCCGGGATTGCAATCCCTGAAGTCGAAGATCGGCTTGAGATGAGCCGTGATAAGGGCAATTTGGTTCGGGGAAACCCCCCTCTCTTTCAAAGCCATATACAGGCAGCTTCCCCTTTTCATCCGACCTTCTATGATTCTTTCAGAGGCGGTCTCCATTTCCGATGAGGCCTCTCTTCGGGGGGCAGGGGTTCGGTATGCCTCTTTTGTCTCTTCTATGTACTCATTGAGCCCCTTCGCAATGGCACCAGCAACCTTATCTTGGTATTTTCTGCTCTTGAGCCTTCTCTCCTCCGCCCGGTTGCTGATAAATGAGACTTCCACCAGTATCGCAGGCATCCTCGCTCCCATGAGGACGATGAAGGGAGCTTGTTTAATTCCCCTATCCCGATGGCTGGATTTTCTGTGGTACAAGTAATTCCACATGGATCCCTGGACATGGCGGGCCAATCGGCCGGATTCGTTAACCATAGCGTTTAGCCTGAGGGAGTAGAGGATGATCTGCAAATCGGTGAGTTTCTTTGTGGAGATGGCGTTTTCCCGCGCGGCCAATTCCATGGCCTTTTCATCGGTCGGAAAATCCAAGATGTATGTCTCTATTCCCCGTGCTCCTCGTTTCCTGCTTGCATTGGAATGAATGGATACGAAGAGATCCGCGTCCTTGGTGTTCGCAATGGCGGTTCTCTCTTCCAATGGGAGATAAATATCCCTCTGCCTCGTCAGGAAGACTTCATATCCCCTTTTTTGAAGATTCCTCCTAAGCCTTTTCGCGATCTTGAGCACCACGTCCTTTTCCTTGAGCCCACTGGGCCCAATAGCGCCGGGATCGCGACCCCCATGGCCGGGGTCGAGGACGATCCTCTTTATTCCGGGTTTCGATGGTGGTAAGACGGGTCGTTTTTCCTCCATGGCGGTCAAGGCTTTCCCTTCGGAGGAGGAGGCTCCGAAAATGTCCATGACAATGCGAAACGGGTCGTTGAGAGGAAAGATCTTGAAGTCCCTGATGCTCTCGATATCAAGGACAACTCGTACCGTATCGGGGCTGTTTTGTCCTGCCCTGACCTTTTTGAGAAGCCCATCGTAAATGGGGATGGGTTGTTTTAGACCCGGGGAAATCTGGGACGAATCGATATCGATATAGAGCCTTGGCGGCTTACCGATGGAGGGGTCCCTCCTTAAGAGGCGGTTCGTATAGGAAACCTCCTCGTCCACATAGATGACAACCCGAGTATAATTGGGGTTTGACCAATACCTGATATCCGTTACGGCGGAGAGCCCTTTCACTTTCTTTGGTCTCGGTTTCGGTTTGTAATCCTTCAAGCCTCTCAGCTTAAGCCTCGCCAGGGACACCATATCCCCCCGGGGGAATTGATCGATGACTTTTTGAAATGCCTCATAGGCCTCGGAGAATTCCTTTCGCTCTAGGTGAATCTCGCCGATCCTGAACTGAGCGTCGTCGGCCAACCTGCTGGATGGATATTTTGTGACCAATTCCTGGAAGGAGGAAAGGGCTTCTTGAAGGTCGGATTTGAGGTAGGAATAGCGGTAAAGGTTATTATAGAGCATGGCCACCGTGAAGAGGGCATCGTCCGCCCTGGGACTTTTGGGATATTTGGTATATACGGCCTGAAATTCCTTAATGCATTCCAACCAGTAGGATCTATATTTCTTCTTGGTCTCGGAGTCCCTGAGGGCGTAGTAGTGGCTTCTCGCCTTCCTATACAGACCCTCATAATCCGATCCCCGGGCTAATGGGCAGAAGAAAAATAGCCCGAAGAGAATGAGCAGTATGGCTGGCGTATGGATGAAGGCCTTCGTAATCGTTAGGGAGTGGTTATGAGAAGAGACGGGAGCAGGAGATGGTAAAGGAAAGATCCGCGAAAGAGACGATAAAGCAGTCCAGAATTTTCCCCTCCGGATGTCCATTCTGGGCTATTCCTGCTCCTTTTTTCCGTGTTTACTATACTTTTTTATTATTATTCAACAAAAAATCTAAATTTCAAGCATTTATGTGATACAAAGTAAAAAAATAGTTGGAGTTATGACGTTATCAGTTGATTATAAGAGGCTTTTTATGATTGCAGCACTGCAACACTGCGAGAACCACAACACCAAAGGTTGAGTGGCAAAGAGCACGTTTTTCAGAGGTCTCAGGCCAATTACTTGACAGGGGTTGGATAATACGTATATTTCCCACAGGAGGTTTTAAATGAATGCTTTGACCAAGGGAGTTAAGCTCTTTTTCCTCGAAACCAGGCCCCATTTCCTCCTCCTATCTGTTGTCCTGTCATGTGTGGGTACGAGCATGGCCTGGTACGATGGCCATTTCAACATCCTCCTCTTCATTTTGGCCATGCTGGGACTTCTCCTCATCCATACCAGCTGCAACGTACTAAACGACTATTTCGATTACATGAGCGGCATCGATAGGGAAACCGTGAGAACTCCCTTTAGCGGGGGGAGCGGATTTCTTTCCACCGGGGCCTTGGCTCCTAAAGGTGTCTATATGTTTGGGGTGGCCTGTTTTGGAATTGCCGCGGGAATAGGCCTGTTCTTCCTGATGATGAGGGGATGGGGCCTTCTTCCCGTTCTCATTGTCGGCGGGGCATGCACATACTTCTATTCATCCCATATCGCCAGGTGGATGCTAGGGGAGTTTACTGCGGGTCTCAACCTTGGCGTGCTGCCGGTTCTAGGGACGTATTTCGTTCAGAGCGGCTACTATTCTTGGGAGGCATTGATCGGATCAATTCCCTCCGGAATTCTCACGTATAATCTTCTCTTGATAAACGAGTATCCCGATGTAGAACCGGATAGGAGGGCTGGGAGGAAGAACATCGTCACTGTCCTGGGTAAAAGGCGGGCGAGTATCCTCTATCTCATCACCAGCGGATTGGTCTACCTCTGCATCATCCTTGGGGTCATATTCACGGCCCTGCCCCTTGGGACACTGTTGGGGTTATTGACGATGCCCATAGCCTTGAAGGCCGTGAGAGGGGCCCTATCCAAGTACGACGCGAAGGGCGAGGATTTTTTACCCGTAATGGGGTTAAACGTAATGGTAGTTTTGGCCACCCAGGCGTTGCTAGCCCTGGGGTATCTGCTGTCGGGATATTGGGCTCACTAAATGGTCGCTGCCAACAGAATATGCCGGAACTGTGGGAAAGCCTAATCTATAGAGGGATTGAATTCCCCGCCTCGCTTGTACCCCTTAAGCATTATCCTTGAACCGTACCTGGCTTCTCATCAGGTATTGCCTTCGGGGCCTTCATCCTTCTCCAGCGGTAGAGAAGGGCGAGGGGGCCGAGGAGCACATACGCGAAGGAGAAGAGGAATAACATAATCTCAGGCTCAGCGACGATGACGACGATTGAGGAAACCACGAAAACCAACACACTGAACGGTTTGCGCCTGATCAACTCGAGTTCTTTGAAACTGGGATATCGGATGTTGCTGACCATCAAAAAGCTCAGCACATACACCATGACCAGGACGGCGATGTGTTCCGTGGTCAATTGCTCGCCGAGACGGTGATACAGAAGCACCGTGAGGGCAATAAAGGTGGCAGCGGCAGGAATGGGCAACCCCCTATAATACTTGGGATCAGTGGTTGCCGTTTGAACATTGAATCGGGCGAGCCTCAGGGCTCCACAAGCCACGAACAAAAACGTTGCCAACCAGCCTAGCCTTCCAAAACCCTCCAGCGCCCAATAGTAAATGAGCAAAGCTGGGGCAACACCAAATGATACCAGGTCAGCGAGGGAATCGTACTCGATACCGAAACGGCTGCTGGCTCCCGCAAGTCGAGCGATCTTGCCATCCAGTTGGTCGAAGACAACGGCAACCAAAATGGCGACGGCCCCGAGGAAGAATTTCTCCTTGAAGATGGAAATGATGGCAAAGAATCCACAGAAGAGGTTCCCAGTGGTGAAAAGATTGGGGATTACGTAAATCCCCCTACTGATCTTTATCCTTCGTTTTTTCGCCATTTCTATATCCTATGATGGTTTCCCCAGCCTTCACATGGTCCCCAACACGAACCCGCATATCAACACTCGGGGACAAAAATACATCCAGCCTGGAACCAAATCTAATCATTCCGAAAACCTGTCCCTTTTCCAGTAAATCACCTTGCTGGGAGTAGCAGACGATCCTCCGGGCAATGATTCCCGCAACCTGTACGAAAAGGACTTCAAAGCCGTCCGTTGAACTCAATAATAAGGCATTTTGTTCGTTGAGTAAAGAGGATTTATGGGTATTGGCGGGGAAGAATTTTCCGGGATAATAGGCCCTTTTGATGACCTTTCCGGTAATGGGCGAGCGGTTGACATGTACGTCAAAGAGGGACATGAAGATGCTGATCTTCATCGTCTCCCGGTGGAGAAAGCGGTTCTCGAGATGGCTTGTAACCTCCAAGACCTTTCCGTCCGCTGGTGAGACGATGGCATGTTCGGACGGGGGGGGATTCCGGGTCGGGTTCCGGAAAAAATAGATAATGAAAAAGGTAATCCCACAAAAGACTCCGGTAAGGTAACCCCAACCCATTAACCCAAAGACAAGGGAAACCGTGGCCATGGGGATGATAATGGGATAACCCTCTCTTGCAACGGGAATGTTCATCTGGTGATTACTCATCGATGTCGACAGAAATCTCTAAAAAACTTGCTCTTTTTCTCAATTTTTCAGGGATCCCTCGCGACTTACTTGATCTCCTCATTTGCGGTTTTCTCTTTCCACTTAAGCTCGGCGTCGGATTTGCGGAAGTACTGGGGGGTGAACCCCTCCAGATCGAGATATTCTCCCTTTTCCAAACTCCGCCTTCCCAGTTGTGCGACAACGGCCCCGCGGACGAAATTGAAGGGAAAAGGGGCTATATGAGCCATATCCCCCAGTTTGTGGCGAATCAGATCGCCATAGGTGTGAACGCCGTCTCCCAAGAACAAAACCTCTCCCTCGATTCTCCCGAGGAGATCACGGGGCTTAATGGCCATTTCAGGGGCGAATTTGGTCAGTCCTTTTTTTTCGGCATTCCGATAGAGGGCGGTGTAGACCTCCCCCTTCCGGGCATCTAACAGGGGACAGATCAGATGAGGAAAGTACCTGGCGTTCTGAGCTAATGCGTCCAGAGTGGATACGCCGGCTACGCGCCTGCCGGTGGCGAGTGCCAGGCCTTTTACCACGCTTACACCGATTCTTAATCCGGTGAACGATCCTGGACCTCTGGAAATGGCAAATCCCTCAATATCTCCGATGGTAATTCCGGAATCCTCCAAAACCCGGTCAATGGTTTTCAATACCCTCTCAGAGTGACTCATCTTCCGGTTAACCGAATATTCGCAGAGGACTTGCTCGCCCTCAATAAGGCCAATGCTCCCGCATGGAGTAGATGTATCGATCCCCAGCACCTTCATGGCTATTCCGGTGTCAGAAACCACTTGACTATATCGCCATATATGACGAAGAACATCAGCGCGATAATGATAACCAATCCAACGCGGTACGCAAATTCCCTTATTCTGAGACCGAGGGGCTTTCTCCGAATGCCCTCGATCCCGAGGAACAACAGATGACCCCCATCGAGAACTGGGATTGGAAGGACGTTGATAATGGCCAACGTGATGCTCAGGCTAGCGATGAAGACCATGAGCTCCCTTATGCCTGTCTTTGCCACAGCTCCCGTCATTTTGAAGATTGAGATTGGACCTCCCACAGCCCGAAAGGAGATCTTTCGAACGACCAGTCTCCAGAGAACAATGATGGTCCTCCTCGTGACTTGGATGGTTTCAAGGCCTCCTCGTACGATGGCCCTGATAGGTCCATATCGCTTAAGAATCGTGTCTCCGGGATTACCGATTCCAATGAGGCCAATGGTCTTCTCCCCCCTCTTAACCGCCTTGGGTGCTATGGGGAAGAAGCGGATCTCGTGGTCCCGTTTCACCTTGAAAGATAAGGTGTTACCGGGGTTATCCCAGATGATCATGGCCATCTGAATCCAGTGCCGTATCTCCACGCCATCTATGGCCAGTATCACATCGCCCTCTTCCAACCCTCCCAATTGGGCCGGGTATCCCTCCTTAATCTCCCTGATGAGCGGAGGCAGTTCGGGCTGAAGGCCTGCATAGCCTATCCCGAATAATCCCCTTTCCTCGGGAACTAATTCCCTCGTTACGATTGTACCTCCCCTCTTGATGTCCACGCGCAACTTTGCATTGGGATTGGAAGCCACGGCAAATTTGAGCTCCTCCCAATTGCTTACCTCTCGATCATTAACCTTGATAATGAGATCTCCCTCCCGCAGGCCTGCCTTCTCAGCGGGAGAATCCTGATCGATCCAGCCGAGTTTCGGTGGGGCTTCTATAAAAGCCGGGACCTTGAACCCAATAAGGGCTACTACCCAGAAGAGGACGAAGGACAAGAAAAAGTTCATCAGGGGGCCACAACCGACGATCGCCGCCCTCGTCGGTATGGATTTCTCGGAAAATGATTTTGCCCTGTCCTCTTCGGAAAGCTCCTCTTCGGGATTTTCCCCCACTATCTTGATATATCCCCCCAGTGGAATTGCGGAGACCTGGTATTCCGTTTCTCCGATCTTTTTCCCCAGGATTTTCGGCCCGAACCCCAATGAGAATTTGAGGACTCCCACGCCGGATTTCTTGGCGATGATGAAATGCCCGAATTCGTGAACGAAGATCAAGACGCCCAGTACGATGAGGAAGTATATGATGTCCTTTAGTACCACGATTTCTTCTCCTCGATGAGATTTTTCGTCCTTTCCCTGGCCCATTGGTCTGCCCTGAGGGCATCATCAAGGGTTGTTAAGGGTTTCACCTCATGGAGCTCCATAACCATCTCTACTATTTCCGGGATATCGGTAAACCTGATTGTTCCTTCGAGGAAGCTGTTTACCGACACCTCGTTGGCGGCGTTGAGCACCGCGGGCATGGTCTCGCCCACCTCCATGGAACGGTAGGCGAGCCTCAGACAGGGGAACCGTTCCATATCCGGAGGGAGGAAGGTCAATCCATCCATATGGAACAGGTCCAGGGAAGGCAGGTCCAGCCTCAATCGGTTCGGGTAGGAAAGGGCGTAGGATATGGGTATCCTCATATCAGTTATCCCCATCTGAGCGACGATGGAACCATCGATATGTTCCACCATGGAATGTACGACGCTCTGCGGATGAATTTGAACGAAGATCTGTTCCACCGGGGTAGCGAATAACCATCGGGCCTCAATCACTTCCAGTCCTTTATTCATAAGCGAGGCGGAATCGATGCTCACCTTTTTCCCCATGTCCCACGTGGGATGACGGAGCGCCTCTTCCGATGTAACCTCCTTCATTTTCTCGTAGGGGGTATTGAGGAAAGGCCCCCCGGAAGCGGTCAGGATAATGCGCTTAACCTCGTCTTTGGAGCGGCCAGCCATGGCCTGGAAGATGGCGCTATGTTCGCTGTCTATCGGCAAGATGGTAACCCCGCTTTTTCGAGCTTCTTCGACGATGATCTTCCCCGCCATAACAAGGGATTCCTTGTTGGCGAGGGCGATGGTTTTCCTTGCCTTTATCGCCGAAATGGTGGGAATCAAACCAGCCGCACCTACCAAGGCGGAGACGACTAAGTCTACTTCCGCAACCGTGGAGATTTGAATGAGCCCTTCCACACCGCTAAGGACTTCGGTTTTCTGGCGCGAGATTTCCCTCTTCAGCGCCTCGGCCAAGGCTTCGTTCAATACCGAAACCACCTTGGGCTCGAATAGTTCAATCTGTTCCTTGAGCAATTGGATGTTGGTACCAGCCGACAGGGCCACTACCTTGAATTCGTTTTCGAACCTGCTCGCAATGTCTAAAGTATTGACGCCGATGGAACCTGTTGATCCCAGTACCGCCAAACGCTTCATGGAGTTCCTTACCCTCCCCAGGAGATGTAATAGTAGAGGAAAGGGGCGGAAAAGAGAAAGCTATCCAGTCGATCCAATACCCCGCCGTGTCCCGGGATGAGGCCGCTCGAATCCTTTACATGGGCGCTCCGCTTAATCATGGATTCGGTGAAATCCCCCATCTGCCCCAATAACGCTAAGGAAGAGCCCAGGACAAGGCAGTCGGACACGTCTAAGACGGAGAAGAAGAGTTTCCGATACACTAGGGCGGCAGCTATGGCCCCCAGCATCCCGCCTCCCAAGCCTTCGATGGTTTTTTTGGGGCTCACTTTGGGATAGAGCTTATGCCTTCCAACGTAAGAACCCGCGAAGAACCCGCTGATATCCGCAGCCCAAACGGTTGAAACGAGAAAGAAGACCCACTGCTTTCCGGGGGCGCTTTTGTCGATTAATGTCACATATGACAAAAGAAGGCCAATATAGAGTATACCAAAAAGGGTGAGGGCAATCTTGGATACCGCCAATGTAAAGTCTCTCGATTTAAGCATGTACAGGATGGATAGGAAGATGATGCTAAGACCCAATGAAGCGTGTAAAAGGCCGACATCTCCGAAGTAGATGAGGCAAGCCAAGGCCATTCCCAAGAGGATTCCGATCACCCTTTCGTGGTGTTTATTTTCCGGGAGCACCAAGGAGTAAAACTCGTGCAGGCCCAGGGCGACGGCAATCAGAACCATAATGAAAAGGGTCGATTCAGGTCCATAGCCGATGAGGAAGCATAAGGTGGGGATGGCGATTGCACCGGTTAATACTCGTTTCTTCAGCACTCTGACCTCGATGGTGGCCTTTTGGGGAATCCATCTTACGCCATTAGCCCGGCTCCATGGCCAATTGTTCACCGGTGAGGCCAAACCTTCGCTGTCTGGACTGATAGTTGAGCAGGGCTTTGATCAAGTCTTCTTTCCCGAAATCGGGCCATAGGGTCTCTGTCACATAGATCTCGGTGTAAGCTATTTGCCACAGGAGGAAGTTGCTGATTCGATATTCACCGCTTGTCCTGATCAACAGGTCTGGATCAGGGAAGTCCTTTGTTGAGAGGTAATTTGAGAGGGTTTCCTCGGAGATCTGGTCGGGGCGAATTTTGCCTTTTTTTCTATCCGCCATCAGGCGACGGATGGCCCTGACGATTTCATCCCTTCCGCTGTAACTGAGCGCCAGGGCCAACACCATTGCGTCACAGTGGGCTGTCTTTTCCATGGTTTCAATTAATGTGTCGTGAGCATGCTGCGGAAGGGAATTTAGGTCGCCAATGGCCCTGAGGCGGATGTTGTTTTCCAGCATTTCCTCCAATTCTCTTCTCAGGTATTCCTGGAGGAGATTCATCAGGGCCGAGACCTCGATTCCAGGACGCTTCCAGTTCTCGATGGAGAAGGCATAGAGGGTGAGAAACCCAATGCCCAACTCCCGGCACGTGGTTACGACAGCCCGAACGGCATCGATCCCCTTGATATGACCTTCAATTCGGCTGAGGGACTTCTGTCTTGCCCATCGGCCATTTCCATCCATGATGATGGCTATGTGTCTCGGGAGTTTCTCCTTAATCAAGCCTTCGATCACCCCGAGGAGTCCCCATAATGTGAAGGAATTAAAGAAGCCATGCCCGAATATGTCCCAAATTTTATGTTTATCACAGAGGTGCTTATTTTTCAAGGGAATTTGAAGGGAAGGCTTGACCTTTTGGAGAACCCAATGAGACCGTGAGTCGAATTCGCTGGATGGAGGAAAGCTAGTGAGGGATGAAGCGAAGGGCCGATAGATTTGGCTAAGGACACGCAGCATTCACAGGATCGGATGGGCGGGAAGTCAATCCCGGGGAGGGCAATGAGGGGGTGGGGCGTCTTCCCCTTACTTCTCGACGATGGCCTCCGTTGGACAGACTTCAATACACGTACCGCACTCGGTGCACTTCTCCGAATCGATTACGTAAATATCCTCCCCTTCTTCAATGGCATTAGACTCACACTCGTCAGCACACGTGCCACACGCGACGCAGTCTTCGGTTATTTCGAATGCCAAAGGATCACCCCCTTCACCGGTGAACGTCTACCCTTTTTGACTCGGATCTGGATTCTAAACCTCGAGTATTTCCTCTTCCTTAGCGCTTAAAGCCTCGTCAATTTTCCGAATAAAGCTATCGGTTATCTTCTGGACCTTTTCCATATTCTGATGGCGTTCGTCTTTAGAGATGAGCTTTTCCCCCTCCAACTCCTTTAGATCTTCGTTGGCATCCCTCCTGATATTACGAATGGCTATCTTGCCCTGTTCCCCCATTTTTTTGACGATTTTCACCAGTTCTTTCCGGCGTTCCTCCGTTAACCTGGGGATTGTTATACGGATGACTTTCCCATCACTTGTCGGGGTGACGCCCAGCTCCGATTTCAAGATGGCCTTCTCGATCTCGGCGATCGTATGAGGGTCCCACGGTTGAATAATAATCAATCGGCTTTCGGGGACGGAGAGGGTAGCCGTCTGTTTAAGAGGCGTTGGAGCCCCATAATAGTCCACACGGATGTCATCGAACAGGGCAAGGGATGCCCTGCCAGTTCGGACCTTATTGAGGTCACCCTGCAGGCTCCTCAATGTCTTATTCATCTTTTCCTCGAGATCCTTTAAGACCTTTTCTGGCATTACTTACTCCATAGAGCCTATGATAGTGCCAACCTTTTGGCCCATAGCCGCCCTCACGATATTCCCCTTTTCCCGCACATTAAAGACAATGATGGGCAGTTGGTTATCCATGCAAAGGGAGACGGCCGTGGCATCCATAACCCTAAGGTTTTTCTTGAGGACATCGATATATGAGAGCCTGTCAAATTTAACGGCGTCCTTATGTTTTACTGGGTCCGAGTCATAGACGCCATCCACCTTGGTGGCTTTCAGGATGGCATCCGCCCCTATTTCCATTGCCCTCAAAGACGCCGCGGTATCCGTGGAGAAATAAGGATTTCCCGTTCCGCCGGCAAAGATGACTGCCCTTGCCTTCTCCAGATGCCTGATGGCTTTTCTTCGAATATAGGGTTCGGTGATCTGGCGCATCTCTATGGCCGATTGTACACGGGTAGAAACCCCTGTTTTCTCCAGTGCATCCTGCAGCGCCAGACTATTTATCACGGTGGCTAACATTCCCATATAATCGGCAGAGGTGCGATCAATCCCCTTTGAGCTGCTATCGACGCCGCGAAAGAGATTCCCCCCCCCAACAACTGTTGCAACCTGGACCCCGCGTTCGATTAACTCCTTGATCTCCTGCGAAATCTCGCGGATTACCTGGGGACTGATACCATATTCCCCTTCGCCAACCAAGACCTCTCCACTGATCTTCAAGATAATCCTGTTAAATCTTGGTTTCTTGGCCATAGTGGGAAAGGGAGGCCTAGGAGGCCTCCTCGTCAGTCCCTTCCCCCAACTGGTATCGAGCAAACCGCCGGATTGAGATCCGTTCCCCGATCTTTCCCATGAGGGAGTTTATAAGATCCCCTACGGTTAAATCGAGTTCCTTCACATATGGTTGCTCCAGAAGGCATACCTCCGAGAAGAACTTCTCCATTTTCCCCTCTACGATCCGATCTACGACCTTTTCGGGTTTCCCCGTGTCCAGTGCCTGTGTCCTCAAGATGTCCTCCTCCTTTTGTATGACTTCCTCGGGGATATCCTCCCTTTTGAGATATTGGGGGTCAGCTGCCGCTATGTGCATGGAGATATTCTTAACGAAATCCTTGAATTCCTGTGTCCTGGCTACGAAATCCGTCTCACAGTTGACCTCTACTAATACTCCAATCCTGCCTCCCGGGTGGATATAAGACCCAACCAACCCATCATCGGCCCTCCTTCCTCCCCTTTTCGCCGCCTTCGCTAGCCCCTTGCGCCTGAGCACTTCGATGGCTTTATTGACATTTCCCTGAGCTTCCCGGAGGGCATTTTTACAATCCATGATCCCGGCGCCGGTCTTCTGTCGCAGGTCTTTGACTGATGATACGTCGATATCCATGGGAACTCACCTATCCTCTCTCTGGTTCTTCCTTCGGCTCAGAAGGGGTATCCGCGATAGTTCCTTCTTCAGTCGTCTCCGCGGGGACAGCTTCCATAGGCTCTGCTTCTCCTGGTTCCACCTCCTCCTCTGGTTGCTCCTCCTGGAGGGCCTTTTCGTAAATCTGCCTGCCTTCGATTACAGCATCGGCAATTCTGCTTGAGAAAAGGCGTATCGCCCTTATTGCATCGTCGTTGCCCGGAATAATGTAATCGACTTCGTCGGGATCACAATTGGTATCGACGATGCCGACCGATGGAATACCCAATTTCCTCGCTTCGCTTACCGCGATCCTCTCCTTTTTGAGGTCAATGACGAAGATGGCTCCTGGAAGCCTATCCATGTTCTTTATCCCTCCCAGGGATTTTTCCAAGCGGTTTCGCTGTTTTTCCAGTTGTAACACCTCTTTTTTGGGGAGAAGGGCGTATATATCTTCATTTTTCATCGCCTCCAATTTGTTCAGCTGGTCGATACTCTTCTTGATCGTTTGGAAATTGGTCAGCATCCCGCCCAGCCATCGCCGGTTCACATAGAACATATTGCATCGGGTCGCCTCTTCGGATATGGAATCCTGGGCCTGTTTTTTCGTCCCCACGAAGAGGATATATTCCCCTCTTGCTGCAAGATCCCGGACAAAATTGGAAGCCTCCTTGAATAACTGGACGGTTCTTTGGAGGTCGATAATATAGATACCATTTCGGGCCGCATAGATGTAAGACTTCATCTTTGGATCCCACCTCTTGGTTTCGTGCCCAAAATGGACGCCTGCCTCCAGCATCTCTTTCATCGTAATGGTTGCCATACTTCCCCCGTTTTTCCCTTAACGTTTCCCTTCTTCCCGCCACCCTAAAACATGAGGAGCCATATGTTCTCGTGCAGGACGGAATTCCGCTACCATACCCTATTTTGCCCAATAATTCAAGATCATCTCGCGGACCAGCTGTGCGGTTACAATGGATGAAACCTCCGATGGGTCGTGACCGGGTGAGAGTTCAACGACGTCAAACCCGATCACTCGGGCTCTTGCTAGTGTTTGAAGGCCCCGTGTCATTTCATTAAAGTCAATGCCTCCGGGTTCGGGATTCCCCGTCCCGGGAAGGATACTAGGATCAAGGACGTCTAAGTCTAGGCTTATGTAGAGGGGTTTGTCTTTGATGCTCTTCAGGGCCCTGTTAAACTCGTCTTCTGTGAAATCATAAAGGCTCCCGATGGTATTGGCATAGCTGAATTCCTCCCTGCTTCCGGAGCGAACCCCGAACTCAAAGAGCCCTCCGCCCTCAACGATCTCTGAAACCCTCCTCATGACCGTGCTATGGGAGAGGGTCTCTCCCAAGTATTCATCCCTGAGATCTGCGTGTGCGTCAAGTTGAACTACGGTTAAATTGCCAAAACGGGAGCGGAACCCCTCGACAACGGGCAACGTAATGAGATGTTCGCCACCGAGAAGAACCGGATATTTTCCGTCGTCGATGATCTTGCCAATGGCCTCCCTGATCTTCGCGAGGGCCATTTCCTTATTCCCGAAGGGGATCTCCAGATCCCCGAGGTCACATATTCTCAGGTCACCCAGATCTCGCCCGAGAGCAGGGCTATATGTCTCCATTCCCCAAGAGGCCTTGCGGATGGCATTGGGCCCGAATCTGGAACCGGGCCGATACGATGAAGTGCCATCGTAGGGAAGGCCGACGATGCATATTTCGCATTCCTCGTACAAGGAGTCCCCGGATAAGAAACGGTTTTGGAGGAAGTCCGTCATGCGATTAGTTCTTGGATAAAATTGGGAAGGGCAAAGGCAGCTTGGTGGATGGCTTCGTTGTAATACCTCGTACTGAGGTTGAAGCGTCGCAGGTCCTCGGACCGATTGTCCACAATCGGGTCATGCTTTTTGGAACAGAATGTAAAGCTCCAGAAGCCGCTGGGGTATGATGGGACCGGAGCAAGATACATCTTCCGGATCGGGAACAGCGGTTTCAGACCCGCATACAGTTCCCTGACAATGTCCTGGTCGAAGAAGGGGGACTCCGATTGGCCAACCATAATTCCATCACCCTTCAAGGCCTCGTGGACGTCTTCGAAGAACTCCTTTTGGTAAAGGCCCACTGCTGCTCCGACGGGATCAGTGGAATCGATGAGAACCACATCGAAGGTTTCCTTGCGCCGCTTCACATATTGAATACCATCTTGGACGATGACTTCCACACGTGGATTTTCCATCTCACAGCTCACGAAGGGGAGGAATTGCTTGCTCTTCTCGATTACCAGCGGATCGATCTCCACGAGCTTGGCACGCGTAACGGTTGGATGTTTCATTACCTCCCGAATCGTCCCCCCGTCTCCACCCCCAATGACGAGGACATGCTCGGGATTGGGATGGGTAAAAAGCGGTACGTGGGAAATCATCTCGTGATATGTGAACTCGTCCTTTTCCGTGAGCTGAATCGAGTCCTCCAAGATGAGGGCTCGTCCGAATTGGTAGGTATCCACGATTTCGATCTTCTGGTAGTTGCTTCGGCCACTGAATATCTTTTCCCTTACCTTTATGGTATTGCCGACGATATCATTAACCGTCTCGGTAAACCAGAAATCCATTTCTATTGCCATAAGATTACCGCGGCGAAGGCGGCCCCAATTTTCTTGACCTTATATTCGGCGGATATCGACTTAATTTCCTTTACTTCCTGCTCGCGCATGCTCATTCCCTCGCGAGCCATATTCCTAGCGATGAGCTCTATCTCCTCCCTGTGCCCCTGGGCAGTGTATTCCATGATCAACCCCGGTTGGTCCTCGTTTGTTGGAAGGGCGATGGCTACAGCGGCGGAGATAACCTCTCCGGGTATATTGCTGCTGACATAGGCATAGGCTGTGGGAACCAGGGCTCCTTGTGGGAGCTCAATGGGGCGGATCTCCTTGCTATGGGGGGGAATGATGCTGGAGACCTTGACGAGATTCGTATTTCCGATACCTGCGTTAAGCAAGGCTCCATCGAAGGCGTTTAAACGGGTATACCCCTCGGAGAAACCGCTAACGAAAAAATAGGTTTTGGGAATTCCGTAAATCATGGTTTAACTCCGCTGAATATTCATCTTGCTGCGGTTCCGGAGGCTTATGCCTTAACCCCCCGCCATTCGAGTCAATCTTTCCTCGAAGCAACTCCATGGTGGAGGTGGACCCTGCTTTTAGTTTTTCCTTGAGATAATGATGGGCTCTCCAGGGATCCACCTCTTCCCCACAGGTGAAGATGTCCACGGCGGAATAACCATATTCGGGCCACGTGTGGATGGCAAGGTGCGATTCCGCGATGACGACAACGCCACTTATTCCGTGGGGGTTGAAGAGGTGGAAAACGCTCTGTACGATTGAGGCTCCGCTGGTGATCCCCGCTTCTTCCATGATTCTCTTAATACGATCCGGATCATTGAGGATTTCGCGATCACAACCATAAAATTCCGTCAAGAGATGGCGCCCCAGAGATTTCATCCTTCTACCCTCCTTTCCGGTGAGTTTTTAGCGAGACCTAAAAGTATGGTGGAGAGGTGATCCAAAGCAAGATGGCATTCCGAGGTCCGATATTGCTCAGGAAATGATCTCTCTCCGCAGCGAAATAAAAGCATTCGCCCTTTTTTGCCCTATAAGTCATTTTTCCCAGCTGAATTTCTATCCTCCCTCTTAGCACGAATCCCATTTCTTCCCCTTCGTGAGGCTCTTCGATTTCGGTCCCCTCGCCCGGTTTTAACGTCACCATAACGGCTTCCATCTTCTTGTTCGTAGATCCAGGAATGAGCAACTCGAACCTGCTGATCCCCTTTTTCTGTATCTCGATCCTATCCTCCCTTCGGTAGACGATGTCCTTTTCCTCGATGTCCGAGAAGAAGTCAGAGATATTTTCGCCGAGGGCGTCCAGGATCTGTACGAGGTTGTCGAGGCAAATAGATGTCCTATCGCGCTCGACCTGGGAGATGAAACCCTTGGTTAACCCCGCCCTTTCGGCGAGTTCCTCCTGGGTTAGGGAGCTTAATTGTCTCAGGTTTCTAATACGTTCGCCAATGTTCATGTGCATTCCTTTTGAGGAATAGTAAAAGAAGAAATTTGTTTAGTAAAATAAACGGAATAATTATACCGAGCCGTCGTTGTTTGTCAAGGTTTTTTGGCTCCTTTACTCGAAAAAATTTTTTTGTTATTAGTTATTCAGTACTTAGAGTGGAATACCCTCTGTCTAAGGGATTTAGTGCATATGGCGGCGGAGAAAATCATCGTCAGGGGGGCAAAAGCCCATAACCTGAAAAATATCGACGTCGAAATCCCCAGGGATCGTCTCATCGTAATTACCGGCCTCAGTGGGTCGGGAAAATCCTCCTTAGCGTTCGATACCATCTATGCGGAGGGACAGAGGAGGTACGTGGAGTCCCTTTCGGCCTATGCTCGTCAATTCTTGGAGCAGATGGAGAAACCGGATGTTGAGCTCATAGAGGGATTATCTCCGGCGATCTCCATCGATCAGAGGACTGTTATCAAGAACCCAAGGAGCACGGTGGGAACGGTGACGGAAGTCTACGATTACCTCCGGCTGCTGTTCGCCCGCATTGGGAAGCCCTTCTGCTACCAATGCGGCAAGGAGATCTCCTCACAGACGATTCAGCAGATTGCCGATCAGGTCATGGCCCATTCCTATGGGGAACGAGTGGCCCTTCTGGCCCCCATCGTGAGGGGAAAGAAAGGGGAGTATCGGAAGGAATTGGAGAATCTGCGGAGGGAGGGATTCGTTCGGGTCAAGATCGATGGCCACATACGGGATCTCAGCGAGGAGATTCATCTCGATAGGAACAAGAAACACGATATCGATGTCGTCATTGACAGGATGATAGTGAAGGACGGAATTCAATTGAGGTTAACGGATTCCCTGGAGCTCGCCTCCAAACTAGCAGATGGGATTATCAAGGTAATCATCGGGGATTCGAATGAAGTCGTCTTTAGTCAGCGCTTTGCCTGCATAGATTGTGGAACCAGCTATCCCGAGATCACCCCCAGGATGTTTTCCTTCAATAGTCCATATGGGGCATGTCCCGCTTGTGGTGGGTTGGGCACGAAGATGTACTTCGACCCAGACCTGATCGTCCCCGACAGGAGCATATCGGTACTAGAGGGAGCGATTGTGCCTTGGAGAAAAAAGCTCCCCGCGTCTTTGATTCATATGGCAAGGGCTAAAGGGATTGATCTCCGCACTCCATTTAAGGATCTACCCAAAGAGGCCCAAAAAGACTTTCTCTATGGGGAGGATGGGATGGAGGGGGTGATTCCCGAATTGGACAGGAGGTACCAAGAGATTCGATGGGAGGACTTCCGGGAGGAGATGGAACAGTATATGAGCTCCTCCGCATGCCCGAGCTGTGACGGGGTGAGGTTGCGTAAGGAAGCCCTCTTTGTCAAGATCAACGGAATGTCGCTGGCTCAAATGGTCAAACTCTGCGTCAAGGATCTCTTGCGATACTTTGAGAACATTACGTTGACCACGAGGGATACGGAGATTGCCAGAGGAATTCTCAAGGAAATCGGGGAGAGGTTGAGGTTCATGGTCAATGTGGGGTTGGATTACCTTTCCCTTGACCGGACGGTGGCAACCCTCTCGGGAGGCGAGGCCCAGAGGATTCGGTTGGCCACGCAGATTGGATCGAGTTTGGTGGGGGTGTTATACATCCTGGATGAGCCCAGTATTGGTTTGCACCAGAGGGATAATATTCGACTGTTGAGGACCCTTAAGGGACTGCGAGATATGGGAAATACGGTTATCGTTGTCGAGCACGATGAAGCGACAATCCGATCGGCGGATTATGTCATCGACATGGGGCCGGGAGCCGGCCTGGATGGGGGGAGGGTAATCTTTTCCGGAACACCACGGCAGATATCCAAATCTCAGGAATCGATAACGGGGAGGTACCTATCCGGAGACCTTTCAATTCCCATTCCCAAGAAGCGGCGCAGTGCTGAGGGAAAGTTTCTCGTTATCAAAGGGGCACGGGCGAATAACCTTAAGAATATCGATGTGCCGATCCCCATTGGATTGTTTACCTGCGTAACGGGAGTCTCCGGTTCGGGGAAGAGCACCCTCATAATCGATACCCTGTATAGGGCCTTGGCTCAGAGGCTTTATCGTTCAAAGACAAAGGCCGGACCACTGGAAGGAATAGACGGATTGGAATATGTGGATAAAGTGATCAACATCGACCAGATGCCCATTGGCAGAACCCCCCGATCTAATCCCGCTACATATACTGGCGTGTTTACCTTCATCCGAAGCCTCTTTGCCCAACTCCCGGAATCGAGGATGAGGGGGTATAAGCCGGGCCGGTTCAGTTTCAATGTGCCGGGGGGGAGGTGCGAGTCGTGTAAGGGCGATGGGATTATTAAGATCGAGATGCACTTCCTTCCGAACGTCTATGTGACGTGTGAGGTTTGCCAGGGGGAACGATATAACAGGGAGACGCTGGAAATTCAATACAAGGGGGAAACTATCGCAGATGTCCTGGACATGACCGTCGATCAAGCCTATGAGTTTTTCGAAAACATTCCCCCTGTTAGGAGGAAGCTTCAGACCCTGGTCGACGTGGGATTGGGATACATAAAGCTCGGGCAGTCAGCGACAACCCTCTCGGGGGGTGAGGCCCAGAGGATTAAGTTGACACGGGAGTTGAGTAAGAAGAGCACCGGTAGAACCGTTTATTTCCTGGACGAACCAACAACCGGCCTCCATTTTGCCGACATCCAGAGGCTTCTGGATGTTCTCAATCGCTTGGCCGATTCCGGGAATACGGTAATCGTCATCGAGCACAACATGGAGGTGATAAAATCGGCCGACTATATCATCGATCTCGGCCCCGAGGGCGGCGAGCAAGGAGGGGAGGTGGTCGGGCGAGGGGCACCGGAGGAAATAATCAACATCCCCTCATCGTACACGGGACAGTTCCTGAAGGGTTCGTTTAAGAAAGCTCAGTTAAGACACTAGCGGGTTCTGGAACTTTCAAAGTGCTCAGCGGCTTGTTGGCCAAATTCCATTTCGCTCACTGAAAAGAATTTCTGACCATTCTAAAGTTCGCTTCACTGCAAATGAGCGCCTGTTCGGCGCTACTTCGTTCCAAAACCGCGCCTTTCGGGCTCAAACATTGAATTTGTGGCCGTTTCGCTTCACTAAGAATGGTTACCAAAAATTCTTTAATGTTCGCTCCATGGAATCCGACCAACAGCTGCTACCGAAATGACTTGGTTAATTCTCATTTTCCAAATGCCGGTCGAAAGAGATAAGTAAGTTGACGGAAAAAGGTTATAGATGGTAGGATTGGTTGATTTTTTTAAGCAGGTATTGGGATAAACGGTTATGCTGGATATCAAGTTCATCCGGGAACATCCCGATGAAGTCAGGGAGGGATGCCGTAAGAAGGAGGTGGATTTCGACCTCGATCGGTTGTTGGAGATCGACGAAAAGCGCCGAAAAGTCCTCATGGAGGTGGAGCGGTTACGGTCCCAACAAAAGAGGATGAGCAAGGAGATCTACCAGAAGAAAGGAGAATCGGCCGGGCACGATGAAATCGATACGATGAGGAACCTGAAAGCGCAATTGAGGGATGCCGAAAAGGAATTGAGCCCATTAGAGGATGAATACTATCGCCTCATGCGGATGATCCCGAACCCTCCACTACCAGAAGTTCCCGAGGGGAGGGATGAAGCTGAGAATGTGGTTATCCGGGAGGTTGGCCAAAGGACAAAATTCGATTTTGCCCCTCGGGATTATATGAACATAGCGGAGGAGCTGGATATCATCGATACCAAGAGAGCGGCAAAGGTCTCGGGGTCGAGGTTCGGCTATTTGAAGGGTGATGCGGTTCTTCTGGAGTTTGCGTTAGTTCAATTGGCCTTCGACATCCTTACACAGGAGGGATTCATTCCAGTTGTCCCCCCTGTGATGCTCAACTATAAAGCAATGGATGGCATGGGATACTTAACGAGGGGGGGCAGCGAAGTATACCAGGTGGAGAAAGACGATCTTTACCTGGTTGGGACATCCGAGCAGTCCATTGGGGCGATGCACATGGACGAGATTCTGGATCAGGGAAATTTACCGAGGCGGTATGTAGGCTTTTCCACGTGTTTTAGGCGGGAAGCGGGTTCCTATGGCAAGGATACCAAGGGAATCCTGAGGGTTCATCAATTCGACAAGGTGGAGATGTTCTCCTATTGCGAGCCGGAGAAATCGCGGGAAGAACACGATTTTATCCTGTCCATGGAGGAGAAATTCGTCGGTATGCTGGGGATTCCCTACCGGGTCGTCCAAATGTGCAGCGGAGATCTGGGGGATCCAGCGGCCGACAAGCGGGACACCGAGTGCTGGATGCCCGGAATGGGGCAATATCGGGAAACCCACTCCTGCTCGAACTGTACGGATTTTCAGGCACGTAGGCTAAACACTCGATATCGTGCCCGGGAGGAAGGATCCCGCGGGGCCAAGATTAGGTTCGTGCACACCTTAAATGGGACTGCGTGTGCCGTTGGAAGGATGATCATAGCCATTGTAGAAAACTTCCAGCAGGCCGACGGGACGGTTCTCGTTCCCGATGTATTGCGGCGCTATATGGCTGGGGTGGAGAGAATGGAAAGGAGTTAGGAGGGATGGCCGAGCGGATTAAGGCGGCGGTCTTGAAAACCGCTTCTCCGAAAGGAGACGGGGGTTCGAATCCCTCTCCCTCCGCCAAAATCCACCGTCTAATTTAGGTATCAAAACTGAAATCAGCAGGGTATGGGATATTCCTGATCACCAGCAAGGTATTAGGTGCAAGGCGCCGAGGAGCGACGACTGAGGCGTATTGGAGCAATACGCCGC
>CAYFXP010000581.1:0-2150 GCA_964346935.1 uncultured Syntrophobacterales bacterium | reverse complement strand
AAATCCTATCACAAAAAAACAAGGAGCCAGTCTTAATTACCAGCTCCTTGCTCTTACTGGCGGGGCCGACGCGATTTGAACTCGCGACCTCCGGCGTGACAGGCCGGCGTTCTAACCGTGCTGAACTACGACCCCGTCTTCCTTAACTCCCATCCTGGTGGGCGGAACAGGGCTTGAACCTGTGACCTTCGGCTTGTAAGGCCGACGCTCTCCCACCTGAGCTATCCGCCCTATTTGCCAAAAACAATACTAACATATTACCGACTAATAACGCCATGTCAAGGGAATAATGCTGCCAATTGTGGTATAGGGGAATTACTGTTGAAGGGCGCCGGCACCTTGCTTGATCAATGCGGGAAATTAACCTCAAGAGGCTAAATTTGAGTTGACTATCTCAGGCCACCTCAGCCTCCTTCTCATAAAGGATGATGGGGCTCTCCTTGCTGAAAATTACCTCATCGCTGATGATGCATTCCTTGATGTTGGACTGGGATGGAATTTCGTACATAACATCCAACATTGTGTTTTCCAATATCGACCGAAGGCCCCGTGCCCCCGACTTCCGCTTGATTGCCTCTTTTGCTATGGCCCTTGTGGCACCATCGGTGAATTTCAACTTGACGTTTTCGAATTCAAAGAGCTTCTGATACTGTTTTACCAGCGCGTTTTTGGGCTTGGTTAGGATATCGACCAGGGCGTCCTCGCTCAGTTCATGTATGGTAGCGATTACCGGCAGGCGGCCGATGAATTCGGGAATAAAACCGAACTTCAGGAGATCCTCGGGCTGCACCAGCTCAAGGATATTTTCGTCTTCCCGAATGGCCATCTTCTTCATATCCGCCCCAAAACCCATCGTCTTGATCCCAACCCTTTCCTCGAGAATCTTGTCCAAACCGACGAAGGCTCCCCCGCAAATGAATAGGATATTCGTGGTATCGATTTGCAGGAATTCCTGCTGAGGGTGCTTTCTCCCCCCCTTGGGCGGCACACTGGCCATTGTTCCCTCGATGATCTTGAGGAGGGCCTGCTGAACCCCTTCACCGGAAACATCCCTCGTAATGGATGGGCTATCGGATTTCCTCGAAATCTTATCAATCTCGTCGATGTACACAATCCCCTTTTCCGCCCTCTCCACATCGTAATCCGCGGCTTGTAAGAGATTCAGGATGATATTCTCAACATCCTCGCCTACGTATCCCGCCTCCGTTAATGAGGTGGCGTCGGCAATAGTGAAGGGAACATCCAGGATGCGGGCCAGAGTTTGCGCGAGAAGAGTTTTTCCGCATCCCGTCGGGCCAATCAAGAGGATATTGCTCTTCTGTAATTCCACCTCCCCAACGGTGACCTTGGAATTGATTCTCTTGAAATGGCTATGGACAGCAACGGACAAGATCTTTTTGGCCTTCTGCTGCCCGATCACATAGTCATCGAGGCGATCCTTAATTTCCATGGGCTTTGGAACGCTCAGCTTGCCCTTTATCAACCCTTCCTCTTCCGACTCCTCTGCGATGATTTCGTTGCACAACCCGATACACTCGTCGCAGATGTATACGGTGGGGCCAGCAATTAACTTCCTCACCTCGTCCTGGCTCTTTCCGCAAAAGGAGCAATGCAATACCGTTCCCTTCCCCTTTTCGTCTCTCCTCATGCCTTCCCTCCCGAAGACGCCTTCCCCATGGTTACGGTGTAATTGGTCGCTTGACTACCACCTCATCGATGATTCCATAATCCTTCGCCTGCTCTCCGGACATGTAGAAATCCCTATCCGTGTCAGCAATAATCCTATCCAGGGGTTGATCGGTATGGTCACACAATATCTTATTGAGCTGTTCGCGCAGGCGCAAGACCTCCTTTGCCTGGATGTCCACATCCGAAGCCTGTCCTTGAAATCCACCCATGGGCTGATGGATGAGTATCCTGGAATGGGGGAGCCCAAACCTCTTCCCCTTTTCCCCGGCAGCCAAGAGCAGAGCTCCGATGCTCGCCGCCTGCCCCATACACAGGGTGGAAACCCCTGGCTTGATGTACTGCATGGTATCGTATATCGCCAAACCAGCGGTTACCAATCCCCCCGGCGAGTTGATATAGAGGTGAATATCCTTATCCGGATCCTCGGATTCAAGAAAGAGCATCTGGGCGATCACCACGTT
>CAYFXP010000580.1:0-3794 GCA_964346935.1 uncultured Syntrophobacterales bacterium | reverse complement strand
TCAGCCCCAATGGGGATGATGTGGATTCCCTGGCAGAGGTCCTTCAACCCCCTTATGAGCTCGGCGAAGATCTCCTGGCTGGCCTTCTCCCTGTCGGGGGCCTTCGCCAGCTTCTCGATGATATGATTGGGAACGAGGCCGGGCTTCACATACCGGTTTATGAAGTGTGCCATGTTGGGCGACCTTACCAGGATCACCTCCGCGATGACGGGAACCCGGAATGATTCGATGGACTGGAGGAATTTCTGGAACACATCCAGATCGAAGACAGGAGTGCTCAGGAAATAGTGAGTCCCGAAATTGATCATCTGCTCCATCTCCTTGAGCTCCAGATCCGGGACCTTTCTCCCCCAGCTCGATTCAACCCCGGAGCCGATGCAAAAGTCCGGCGTCACCCTGACCTCCTTGCCCGAGATGTCATGGCCCTCCCGTAAGTTTCCTAGAACGGAAAAAAATTTCCCCGCATCCACGTGGAAGAACATCAACTCCTGGAGGCTGTCCCCGGTGATGCGATAGTCCTCGGTAAAGGCGAGAACGTTTTCTATGCCTACCTCCGCTGCGGAAAGCAGGTGGGACTGGATTTCCAGCCTGTTTTTCTCTCGGGTGGCCGTCTGGAGGATAGGGTCATACCGATTCTCCCTGAGAACCTTGCACGTTCCCAGGGAATCCGAGACCATCCCCTCTATCTGAAACTCCGGCACGATTAACCCATCCACACGCCCCCGCACGCGCTCGATGTTCCGAAGGACTTCGTCGACACCAGTCCCGATGGGAGGCTGGATTTCGGCCGTGACCACGAACTGTTTCTTCTGCAAACGATCCCTTAGTGTCCCCATTTCACCCTCCTATCCGATATGACGACGAGGTCAGCAGAGGCCCCCGGTCACCCCTTGAGCCCGAGGAGCTTGGCCACCTCTTCCTTAAGCTGAGGCAGGGGAAGGGGTTTTGAAAAACAGGCATCTGCCCCATACTCCTTCATTTTCTTGTGGCTCTCGTCGTCCAGGTATGCGGAAAGGACCACGATCTTCGTGTCCTTCGTCTCAGGGTTTGTCTTAATCCTCTTGCAGACCTCATATCCGTTGATATCCGGCATCATGATATCCAGGATGATCAAATCCGGCTTGAAATGGCTTACCTGAATCCCTGCTTCAAAACCATCCGAAGCAGAGATGAGCTCATATCCATACTCATCTTCCTCCAGGGACTGGACAATGGTCTCTACGATGATCTTATCGTCATCCACCACGAGGATTTTCCTCTTCGACTCCTCCGCGGGTGCTTCGAAGGCAGGCATTCCCCTGTCCACCAGGAATCGATCCAAATCCTCCTTTTTGATCCGCCGGTGTCCACCCACCGTCTTGTAGGATTTGATATGTCCCGCCTCTATCCAGTTTATGATGGTCTTGGGAGAAACCCTGCAATACTTGCTCGCCTGAGAAACGGTGAGTACGTCCATTGGAATGCTCCTCCTTTTTTCAGTTATTACTGAATTTATAGATAATATTAAATTTATAGATATTACAAAAAATATAGATTGTCAAGGAAAAAATAACAAAGGTGGAAGGTTAAGGTTGAGGCTGAGACGATATAGCAAGCAGTAGGGAGTTAGCAGTAAGCAGCGAGGGTTGATAAGGGGAATAATCAAGGAACCAAATAGAGGAAATAAACCAAACAAACAAGATAAACCAGAGCAACTGCTAACTGATAACGGACACGGACAACGAGCACGGGCACGAACGTAAATGGCAAATGGCAATGAGTTGGTTCGTTGTATTAGTTTGATTGGTTTTATTGGTTAAAAATGGAAAAACGAGCTCTGAGCGCGAATGGTCGAGAAGATATGTTCGGGGGGCTGTTGCCCTATCCCTGGAGCGAACATTAAAGAATTTTTGGGAACTATTCTCAGTGAAGCCGAACGGCAGCAAATCCCGCGTTTGAGCTAGGATGGCGAGTTTTCGGAACGAAAGGCGGCCGATCAAAAATTCTTTTCAGTGAGCGGAATGGGTTTTGGGCAAAAGCCCCTTCATTTCACGGGGTTCAGGCAGGTGGGAGGAAGATGGAAAAGGTCGAGCCCCTTCCCTCCTCGCTTTCGACGCGGATCTCCCCTCCGTGGTCTCTGATGATCCCATAGCAGACGGAGAGCCCGAGGCCTACCCCCTTCACTTCCCGCTTGGTCGTAAAGAAGGCCTCGAAGATCTTATCCCGGACCTCCTCGGAAATGCCGATCCCGGTGTCCTTTACATTGATGATCACCCTTTTGTCTTCCCTCGTTGTTTCCAAGGAGAGGATTCCCCCTTGGGGCATGGCCTCCTTGGCATTTCTGATCAAATTGAGGAAGACCTGCCTCAGTTGATTGGTGGAGCCCATCACCTCTGGGATCTCCCGTTCGAATCGCGTCTCGATCTCGATATCCGCCTCCCTCATCTGCTTATCCATAAAGAGGACGATGCCCTCGAGAAGTTCATTGATATCGACGGGCCGGCGGACCTCTTCCTCCGGCTTGGAGAAGCTCAACATGTTTCGCAAGATTTCCGAAAGCCTCTGGGTTTCGGAAAGGGACATCTCCAGGATCCTCCTCCTCTTGCTATCGGGGGCAATCTCCGTCTTCAAGAGCTCCAAGGTGTTCATAATCCCATAGATGGGATTGTTCAACTCATGGGCGATCTGGGAGGTGAGCCTCCCCATGGCGGCGAGCTTCTCCGACTGCATGAGCTGTTGTTGTGTCTCTCGTAATTTTCCTTCCATCTTTAACCTTTCCCGCAGATCCTTGAAAATCCCTATGCTTCCGATCTCATTTCCCTGGTCGTCGTAGATCAGGGAGGCGGAAAGATCGCCGTCGACCCATTCACCCCATTTATTGCGGTGGACGATCCTGAAGGAGTCTAATTTTCCCGCGCCTCCATAATCGGAGTTCCGCATCTTCTGCATCACTTCTTGGGCCACCCCCGGGGCATAGATTTCCCGGATGTTCATCTTGCCGATTACCTCTTCGGACTGATAGCCGAGAATTCTCTCCGCCCCCGTATTGAATATCAGGATATTTCCCTTCATGTCGGTCACGATAATGCCGTCAACAGAGCTTTCGATAAGGTTGGTCAGAAACTCATTAGCCTCCCGGAACTCCTTCTCCATCCTCTTCCGTTCGGAAATATCGATATTGAGCCCCTCATATCCGACAACCTCTCCGTCGGGCCCTTTCAGCACATGGGCCGTCAGCAGGATGGTGATGGTCTCCCCGTTTTTCCTCTTGAAGTCCACCTCGAAGTCCTTCACGAACCCCTGCTTTTCAACCAGCTTCTGAAATCGCCTCCTGTCTTTTGGGTTGACGTAGAGGTCCCTGGCGATGTCGATCCTCAGGAATTCCTCCTTGTCCTCATAGCCCAGCATGTCCAGTAAGGCCTGATTGCAGTCCAGAAACTTCCCCTCCTTGGTGCTAATGAACAGGCCGTGCCTCACCCTCTCGAAGAGAGTTCGATACTTTTCCTCGGAGGCTTTCAGATCCCTTTCAAACCGTTTTCTCTCCGTGATATCCCGTAAGTAAACATAGGTGTTCATCCCTCCCGCTTCGGGCCTGGCAATGGTAATGCAAACCTCGGCCTCCTTGGCACTCCCATCAGCCGTGACGACCTCCATCTCGGTGCAGAGCCGCTTGCTTTCGTCCAACCCAACCTGGTCATGCATCTCAGCCAGAAACTTCCGGTCCCTCGTATTGAGGAGATCGGTGAACTTCATTCCCAAAAGCTCCTCGTTCGCGTAACTCGTTAGCTCAGTAGCCATGTAATTGGCAAATATGA
>CAYFXP010000579.1:0-8615 GCA_964346935.1 uncultured Syntrophobacterales bacterium | reverse complement strand
TTGGGAAACGGTTCACCCCGGATTCGGAACTTCTTTACCCGTTTATATTCGGCCAGGTTCTTTCCGTATTTCCCTATTTCTGATTTAATGAGTTCCTCAATGTGCCCAACGGTCATGTGTTCGATACCCATTTCCTCTGCGTAGAGATCGAGGGAATCCTGGTGGCAATAGACGAGTGCATGGACTTCCTCGACGAAGGGGGAAATCTTCTTCCCGTAGACCATAACCTCTTCGATGTAAGGACTCCTTAACAATTCCTGCTCCACTTCTTCGGGGTAGACATTCCTTCCATTGGCTGTGACGATGAGATTCTTCAGCCTGCCCTTTACGTAGAGGAAGCCCCCATCATCTATACATCCCAAATCCCCCGTGCAATACCATCCTTCCATGAAGGCCCCCTCGGTGGCATCGGGGTTATTGAAATACCCTTTCATAACGTTGGGGCCCCTCACCAATACCTCCCCTACCCCTTCCTCATTGGGATCGTGAATCCTCACCTCTACCTCGGGAATCGGCTTTCCCACCGAGCCCTCTTTAATCATGTCATCATATTCGAAGGAGATCACCGGTGAGGTCTCCGTTATTCCATACCCCTGATAGATCCTAAGCCCCAGATTCCTTATCCCCTGTGCTATTTCCGGGTCTAAGGCAGCCCCTCCGCTGATAAAACGGATATCCTTGCCCAACCGCTTCCGAATTCCCCTAGTCACAACTCCTCTCAAGAGCTCTGTGCGGAAGAGCATTCTGCTCAGGAAATTGGAGTCGATAACCCGCCTGATACGGTTATACATTTTCTCATAAAGGGCCGGGACACCCATCACAAAATTGGGCCTCACCTCCTCAATGTTCGAGGCGACCTTTTTGAGGCTCTCGCAAAACGAGATGGTTCCCCCCAGATAAATCGGAGCCAAGATACCACATGTGGCCTCGTAGACATGGTTGATGGGGAGGATGGATAGAGTATGGATTTCCTCATTGACCTTAGCGTGCTCTACGAAGGATCGAATGTTGGAGACGATATTCCCGTTTGTCAAAGCGACCCCCTTTGACCGTCCGGTGGTCCCAGACGTATATACGATGGCCACGAGGTCGTCAGGCTCCATCTCGTGCTGGATAAAGGTCTCGTTCTGCTTTAACCGGTCAATATGAATGAACTCCAATTTTGTCATCTCTGGGAGAAGTGAATCGTCTGCTTCCATAGTGCTGTCTTGGACCTCCATCAAGGGGTCCAGGATAATCGTCCTTTCCAGTGAGCGCAGCAGATCGATCACCTCACTCAATGTCTCGACGAAATCGATGGAGAGGATGATGAACTTGGCCGCGGAGTCATCGAGGATGTGTCTCAACTCGCTGGCCTTCAACTCCTTGTCGATGGGGACGACGATGCCTCCATTCATCAAAATGGCGAAATAGGAGGTTATCCATCCCGGTCCATTATGGGATAACAGCGCAACTCGGTCCTTGGGCTTCATTCCGAGCCTTGCTAACCCCGTTCCCATATCCCTCGCCGATTCATGGAATTCCCCATACGTGATACCCTTCCAGCGGTCCCCGACCTTCCACCTCAGCACGGGCTTATCCCTGAAGCGCCTCGCGTTATCCTCCAGAATACGAGTAAGGGTCGTCCGCCGCATGCTCCTCCCTCAATGGCTATGAAAGACGCTGAGTCCTGATCTTTCTCCGGCGCTCCTTGGGCAGGAAAATGGAGAAACGCGTCCCCCGTCCTTGTTGGCTTACTACCTGAATTGTTCCGCCCTGCTCGCTGATGATCCGATGAGTCGTCGCCAAGCCGATTCCCACCTTCCCCGGCTTGGTGGAGAAGAAGGGGTCGAAGATCGCCACGAGGCTTTTCCTGGGTATGCCGCATCCCGAATCGGAAATCTCTATGCCGATAACGTCGTCCTTGGGAAATAGCCTTACATGGATTGACCCCTCTCCGTCGATGGCTTCAATGGCATTATCCAGGATATGGCTGAGCGCCTTTAATAAAAGAGGACCGTCGATAAATGCCATGGGGTTCCAGCCCGGGTCCTCTACCCTGAAGTCAATGGCCACCCGCCTCTGGGAAGCATCGGCCGAAATAGACTCGAGGGCGGCCTTGACAACTTCTCTAATGTCCTGGCTTTTATGAGCCGGTTTCCGAAGGGTGGCGAAATTCTGCACCTGATTGATAATTCCCTCCAGGCGACGGATTTCGTGCTCTATCCTTTTGAAGTATTCGAGTTGATCGACCGAAGGAATTGTCTTGGAAATCCTCCTGGCAAAACCCCCTATGGACACGACGGGATTCTTGATCTTGTGGGCTATCTCCTCGACCATCCGACCGAGGCTCGCCAACCTTTGGAATTCGTAGTAGTTTCGCTCCAACTCCTTCAGTTTTGTGATGTCCTGGATTGTGAAGACAATCCAATTTTCATCTCCATAACTCCTGGAGCGCGAGGTGATTATTCTCACAAAAACCCTTGTGTCATCCCTACGGCGTAATAAGTTCTCCCCTTTATAGCCCCCTTCAACCTGAGTTTTTCTCAAGATATTGGGCAAGAAGTGAGTTAAGTCATCGGGTAAGAATAGAATGCCTATGGATTTGCCCACTGATGCCTTCTCGCCATAGCCAAATAGTTCCCGTGCCTTTCTATTGAGGTAGTCGATAGTGCCTGAGGTGTCGGTAATGACGATGGCATCTTCGATCAGGTCCATCGCCTCACGCAGAAATCCAGAGGTCGTGGAGCTTCCGCGGCCTCGTCCCTTTCGGCCTCTACCCATCTCAATTATCCCTTGGTTTCACGGGTTTGCAGTCTGTTGGCCGAATTCCCCTTCGCTTACAGTTTCTTGTCCATGCCCGTTTATTTCGTGCTCGTGTTCGTGTTTCGTGTCCGTTATCAGTTACCGGTCATTTGTCATTTCGCCTTAAACTTCTAACCTCCAGCCTCAGGCTCTCTTTCCCCTTTGTCATTTGGATTTTGAACTTTGACATTTTGCCTTCCATTCCCTTGTTCCCTTCCCTTTGGAATAAGAACGACTACATGGTATCTCCTTTCTGAGGACCTGTAAATCCATTTCTCGCGTGGAAAGAGGCGTTATCTCCTCAGTGATCCGGGTTCCAATTCCCGATAGCCTCGCCCCCAATCGCCGTACTTTCCGCCCAAACCGCAAAACCTCCTGCAAATTCCTTCCATGGAAGAGGAGGAAACGAAGGCCTCCTTTCAGGGTGGGGTTCCCCGTGGGCCCAATCACCATACCGTAATTGATCTCCCGGGTTGACATATCATCCGAAATCAATCGGAGTGCCATGACGGGAATGCGATGCTTTCTCGCCTCGGCTATTATGGCGGCTCCCTCCATGTCGACGGCTTTGACCTCAATTTCACGACCAATTCTATGCCGTTCCTGGAGCTTGAAGACGAAACAGGGCACGGTCAGGACCTTACCAATTTTGAATTCTAAGCCGTATTTACTCAATATCTTCGAAGTATTATAGAACAATTCTTCATTTAATTTATATATTTCTTGAACCTCGAGAGTCTTCGTGTCCTCAACACGCAGGAGGTGGGTAGCCAGGAGAATATCCCCTATTCTCGTGCTCATGTCTACCGATCCGGCCAAACCGAAGGAGAGTATCACCACTGGGGAAAAGCGCTCTATCATCTGGACGCATGCCTTCGTAGCACGAGCGTATCCGATGCCGCTTTCGACCAGGACGAGCTCCTTCCCCGAAAGGCTTCCTCGAAAGAAGCGGCTATTCCCGGCCCTTCCTTCCTCAATAAGCTCCATTCCCTTCTTCAAGAGCCCTGTTTCCAGTCTCGTGGCCCCAATTATCCCAATGAGGCCATCGGTTTTCCTGGGATGGATTCGGCTCATTTTCCCTCCATCATTGAGAAGGGTATTCGCCTTTGAGCTCCCCAATTTCCTTGGTGGTGAGATAGCGGTATTTTCCCGGCTTGAGATCTCCGAGGGCCAGGGGACCATAGCGAATTCTCTTGAGCCTTATCACCGGGTGGGATATTGCGGTGCACATCCTCTTGATCAATTTGTTCCTTCCCTCATAGACGGTCAACCTCATCCATGAATTTTTCTTAAGCTTCTCGACGAGGCGAACCTTCGCCGGTTGGGTCATTCCATCCTCCAGGCTTATTCCATCTCTCAGTTTCCTTATGGCCGCAGGATCGGGAAATCCCCTCACCTTGACCAGGTATGTGCGGCTGATCCCATACCGGGGGTGGGTTAATCGTTCCTGGAGGTCACCGTCATTGGTGAGGATAAGCAATCCCTCGGAATCGAAGTCAAGCCTCCCAACGGGTTTGACCATTCTCTTTTCGCCGCGGATGAAGTCTCGAACGGTACGCCTTCCCAGCGGATCATCGAGGGTCGTAACACATCCCCTGGGCTTATTCATAAGGAGGTATGCCTTGCGCTCTAATTTGCCAATGGGCTTCCCATCAAGGCTGATATGATTCCTTTGGGGATCGGCCTTGAAGCCAAGGCTTGTGACTATCACCCCGTTAACCTTCAGCCTCCCCTCGGTGATGAGTTTTTCGGCATGACGACGGGAAGCGAGGCCTGCCATAGAAAGGATCTTCTGCAGTCGTTCCTTCACAGACCTCCCATTGGTGATCAGCTCAGACGGCTTCCTCCGAGGTGGCCTCCTCTTGTCCTCCCTCCCCCAGCTCCTGGATCTCCCTCAAGGTGGGAAGACTTGATATGTTTTCGAGGCCAAAAAACTCCAGGAAATATTTTGAGGTCCCATAAACGATGGGCCTGCCAGGCATGGCTTTTCTTCCCATTATCCGAATCAGATTTTTTTCCAGGAGGGCTCTGAGAACCCATCCGGAATCCACCCCCCTGATGGCCTCAATCTCCACCCGGATAATGGGTTGCTTATCAGCGATACTTGCCAGTGTCTCCAAGGCCGCTTTCGTCAGTCTCGTTGCCTTGGTCTTCTTCAACTTCTGAATCCACAGCGCATATTCCGGTTTGGTCCGAAACTGGAATCCCTCTGCAACCTTGACTAGGTGAAAACTCCTATCCAATCGCCCATACTCCTCGAGCAGCTCATCAACGCACCTCTGAATCGCCATTTTATTCACATTCTCCAATATCCGTTTGATGGCATCAATTCCCAACGGATTCTGGGAAACGAAGATCAAGCTCTCTATGGTCGATTTGAGCCGCTTTCCTTCCATGGGAACCCTCGGATCCTCCTACCCGCTTTCATCGGGAACTTTCATCCGTCCCCGTTTTCCCCTGGGGGAAGACGGATAAGATGGCATGCTTGTAGATCAGTCGTTCATTCTCATTTTTGATGATCAAGCTGAAATTATCGAAGCTGGTGATAAGGCCTTCGATCCTTTCCCCTGTGATGAGTTCAACGACTACAGTAACCCTCTCCTTACGCATCCTGTTGAGAAATTGGTCCTGAATATTGATATGATTTTTCATTATTCCGGCCCCCCTTATCCATTAATGGCTGTTTTGACGGCAATAGGGTTGGATATCCCCCTCTCCAGGAACCGCTCGGCCAATTGCATAAGTCGTCCCTTTGCCTTAGGGTAATCAACCCACCGGACTTCTGGGTCGTTCCGGAACCATGTGAGCTGGCGTTTAGCGTATGCCTTCGTTTCCCTTTTGATGAGGCGAAGGGCTTCATCAAGGTCGCATTCTCCGCAGACGTATTCCACCATCCGTTTATACCCCAATCCCTGCATGGATTTCAGGTGCCGCCCATATCCCCTGTCGAGTAACGACCTGACCTCTTCCTCAAACCCCCAGGTAATCATATGATCCACCCTGTTCTCTATTTGGAGGTAAATCTCTTCCCTCTCCCTCATCAAGCCTATTTTGAGCGCCTCGTAGGGACAATCCCCAAAGGCGTGCTTTTCTTGCCAACGGGATAGAGGTATTCCCGTCTGCCGGTAAACCTCAAGGGCCCTGATTATCCTCAGCACATCGTTGGGGTGGAGCCTCGATGCCACTACGGGGTCGGCATCCTTTAGTTCTTGCAAGAGGAACGCCCCCCCGAAGCGTCTCGCCTTTTCCCTTAGCTCTTTCCGCAAAGACTGATCGGCCTTGGGTGAGGGGAATAGGCCGTGTAGCAGCGCCTTTATGTATAAACCCGTTCCCCCTACGATGAGGATATTCTTCCCTGCCTTTCGAAGTTCATCGATTACTCCCCTCGCCTTCTCTTTAAAGTTAGCAGCGCTGAAGGCCTCATCCGGAAAGATGATATCGATGAGGTGATGGGGAATACGCTCCCGATCTTCGAGGCTCGGCTTGCCCGTGCCGATATCCATGTATTTATATATCTGCATGGAGTCGGCGCTGATGATCTCGGCGTTGATTTTGGAAGCTATGTCCATGGCCACCTGGGACTTCCCAGAGGCGGTAGGTCCCACGATGGCAATGAGGCGGGGCTGATCCATACAAAAACAAAGTTTAATCCATTGAGTTAAATACTTCAAGAAGAAAACCCGGGAGTTTGTTGAATTCCATCGAGAACATCGGTGTTTATGAGCGAAATCTGCTGCAAAGGTTTAAGGTTGAGACGATAGAGTAAGCAGCAGGCAGTAAGGAGATGATGCTCCGGGCTGCGGCGAAGGTGAGGTTTGAGGGTGGAGGGGGAAGGCCAAATGAGAAATGACCGATAACTGATAACGGACACGAAACACGAGCACGAGCACGAAATACACGGGCACGGACACACAATACAAACTCTGAGCGAAGGGGAATTCGGGAGTCATTGGAAATCTCGCGGGGTTCTTACGAAAAAATTCTTGCCATATGTCCTCAATTGTATTACATATAGGTTTGCCTTGATAAACTAATTTCCCCTTCTCCGGTACGATTTCACGGTGTCGGCGGACAATTTTCCACGGGACCGACATGGAAAAGAAAGACGTGAAGCTGGATCAGATAGAGGATCTCTCCCTTGAGGAACTGTTAGAGAGGAAATTGATTAAGACTCTCAATGGGGTTGACACAGAACTCGAATTTGACTGCGACCTATTCCACGATGTCATCTCAATCGTTGAACGGATCCTCATAACAATGGCCTTAAAGAAGACGAACAATGTGCAGGTGGCAGCGGCCCAATTTCTCGGGATCAACAGAAACACGCTTCGCAAAAAGATCAAGGATCTGGGGATCAAAATCCCGTGATTTCCCCCCTATTCCCCCCGTGAGCGAATAATTCAGCCTCCACTATCCGAAGTACCTCTCCCCAGCTCCGGGCGAGTTTCACCCCTTCAGGTACTGCTATGGCTCCGGTGTAGCCGCGCTTTAAGAGAATTCTTATCAGGTTGGTCCCCACAGTTCCGCCCAAGTGGCGCTCGTCATCGTCGATGAGGACCTCAATGCGGTAATCACGGCACAGTTGAGGTTTCGTCATCGCAGTTCCACCGGGGTTTTTTCCCGCGGTGGAGAGGTAGGCATCGATGGAGGTATCGAGCCCCTTTTCTCGAAGCCATTGCTTGCACCACCGAATCTGTTGAACCTGGCGGGCGGTTACAATAATGATTTTAGAATGCCTCGCCAATTCCTGGATGGCATCTATTGAATCGACCACCTCCCTCGCCCTGAGTGAACCTTCTCGCTCATAAACGTATTGGCTCATCCTCTCGTAGTTCTCGAGGCCAATGAGGGGAACACAGCTTGTCCTATCGGTTTTCCACGGTGGAACTTCCGTCCCCAGGTGTTCCCTTATCCAGCCAGCTTTGACCTCGCTGGTGTTCGCAATGGTCCCGTCATAATCGATTCCAATTCTCTTCATGTCGCTCTTCATTGAAGCTCCCTTCTCCATGGCTCCTCTTATAATACGTGACGGGCCACCGAAATGCAATTCTCCTGCTCGACCAAAACCCCCTCGACAAAGTCCGGAAACTCCAGTCCTTAAGGATTGACGAAGCCGGACTTTTAGGGGATATTTAGGAGGGACTGGAAACTAGCCGCTGCACTAAATGCCATGAAGCCAAAAAAGGGATTTCTGCTTCTCGTTTTTGTCATCTCGTGGGCAGGGAGCATTTCCTCCGGGGCCCAACAGCCTCCTCCGGCTCCCGTTGTGGTCTCCCCGGTGCTCCAGAAGCAAGTCAGTGAGTCCGTGGTGCTGGTGGGCACAGCGACACCACGGGTGAAAAGCATCTTTGCCAGTGAGGTGGAAGGCCTCGTGGAGAAGCTGTATGCGGACGAGGGCGATTTCGTTCGGAAAGGACAAATTTTGGCACGACTTCGCTCCACAACGCTGCAAATCCAACTGGAGGCAGCGAGGGCCGCGCGAAAAGAGACGGGGGAGCGATTACTCCAGGCCAAGGACGAGCTGGAGAGATCCATGAAGCTCCGCCAATCCAATTCGATCCCCGAGAAGAAGCTCTCGGACGATCAATTCGAAGCGAGGGTTTGGGAACAGAAGGTGAGGCAACAGGAGTTGGAGATCACCCGGCTGGAGGATTTGCTGTCGAAAAAGACCATTGAGGCCCCATTTTCCGGGCTTGTGGCGAAAAAGCATACGGAGGTGGGACAGTGGCTTGAGAGTGGAGGAGATATCCTTACCCTCATTGACATATCGACGCATTCGAAGGATCTTTTTTTTATTCTAACTCATAATGTTTTGGTTAATATTTTAGGTT
>CAYFXP010000578.1:0-4866 GCA_964346935.1 uncultured Syntrophobacterales bacterium | reverse complement strand
GTATGAAATGAAGGCATTGATTCGATCTCTATTACCGAAGGTCTAATCAAGACCATGAATATGATGCTTATGGGTTCTTAAGACAACAAGGGTAAGGTTCCGGTTCCCGTTAACCCGAGACGCCCCGTTGTCCCACTAAGACTATATTACAATCAAGTAGTACCTGAGGTTTGTGATGAGTAAAGTAAAAAAGAAACGGAAGCACAGCAAGTACAAAGCCAAGAAGGAATTCCGTCTCCAGCACAAGTGGCTTGGTCTACTTCTGACGTTCATCCTATTAATGGGTTTTGCCGGTGGCTACGTCATAGCTAAACTGCGGAGTGATGCAAGGGCGAAAGTGGAATCCAGGATCGCGGAAATCCAAGGACCTCCTTCCCAGGCAGATATTGTCAGTGGGACGCCCGATGCCCATGAGGCCTCTTTCAATCCCAGTGGATTGTATGAGAAGTTGAACTGCGAATGCGGTAATTGTGATGACACGGTGGCTAAATGTAACTGCAAGGCTGCTCAGCTCATGAAAGATCGAATTGCATCCTTGAAGCGAGAGCACAAGACGGAAAAGGAGGTTCTGCGTTGGATGGTCGGTCGTTATGGTCTGAAGGTTTTGGCGAGCAAATCCGGACTTCCCAAGGGGCAACCTCCTTCCGGGCCGTCCAGACCTGCAAACCGGGCGGAATCCGCTGCAGAATTGAGCACTCAAAAGGGATTTTCCCATGCGGAAGAGAAGAGCCCACCCAAAATCAAGGTTACCCCGGAAAGATACGATTTTGGGAAAATCCCCCCCAAGAAGATAAGCCACACGTTTCCGGTGGAGAACGTCGGGGGATCAACCTTGGAGATTTTCAAGGTCTCCACCTCCTGCGGGTGCACTACGGCATCCATCGACCACAGGATGATAGAACCCGGTGAGAGCGCGAAGATGGTCGTCAATTTCGACCCGACACTCCATCGTTCTTCCCAGAAGGAGGAAGTGGGGCAGAGGAAAAGGACCATTTACATTCGGAGCAACGATCCCGAAATGCCCGAGAAGACCATTGTTATAACCGCCACGGTCGCCGAAGGGGGGAGGAGTAATTGGTGATGCGGTATCTTCACCTTTTTTTGCTTCCCCTCTTGCCGGCGATCGTCTCTGCTTCCGGAGGTGAAGCGCCGATCCTCGGGGAGGAAAAGGCCGTCATCTATTACAGTGAGGCCTGTAGGGGCTGCACCGGTTACATTGATGAAACGCTGATACCGCTCCTGAGGAGGTTGGGAGTACAAGAGATCACCAAGAAGGATTACGTGAACGAACCCGCCAACCGAAGGGAGCTGTTGGAGTTGAAGCAGGGACTGGGTGTACCCCCGCAAATGCAAGGCCATATCACGACTTTTGTAAATGAATCCATTATCCTGGAAGGCCATGTTCCCCACGGGATCATAGAAGATCTCATGACCAAAGAGATCAGGAAACGATATGCGCGGATAGTCGTCTACCAGGATGAGATGAAAACCCCGACCCACTATCAGCTATGGGTGCTCAAGGAGGAGCCCAAGACCTTCTCCATCGACGTCCCCATCTCAAAGGCTTTGGATGATTTGAGGCCAGATACCTCCATGGTGGGCAATACAGGGAAGATCCTTCTATCCGCTGTACTCGTCACAGGGTTTCTCGATGGGATCAACCCCTGTACCTTTGCCGTTTTGTTGTTTTTCATCGTTTTCTTGTTCACCATTAAGAAAACGAGGCAGAGCATAGCCTGGATGGGAATTACCTACATCCTTGCCATCTACCTCACCTATTTTCTCATAGGGCTTGGGTTTCTCAAAGCTTTTACCATTGGCGACTCCCCGCATTTGATGGCTAAGGTGGGTGCAATCCTGGTGATCCTGTTGGGAGTAATTCACATCAAGGACTATTTTTTCCCCAACCTGCCCGTCACCTTACGGGTTCCCAAGTTCGGTGAGAATGCCATCGTCAATTGGGCTTATAAAGCGACTTTTCCCGCAACCTTCGTTCTAGGCGTTCTGGTGGGGCTGTGTACTTTTCCCTGCTCGGGAGGGATCTACGTGGCGGTGATTGGTCTTCTCCAGTCCAAAATAAGCTTTCTCAAGGGGCTGGGATATCTCACCCTCTATAATGTAATGTTCGTCCTTCCCCTGGTTTTCATTCTGGCTGCCGCCTCTTCCAAGGTCGTTACCGGGAGATTATTACATTGGGAACGATCCCGGAAGGGAGCTATGCACTTCCTCTCAGGGGCGGCTATGATTAGCCTCGGGGTCGTAATCTTGGTTTGGTTTGTGTAGTTGGAGCTGAATATATGGCCTTCCTATTTATCTGCTTATAGTAACCTGAAGAACGGGAAGTTGACAGGTTGCCCACAAAAAGAAGAATACTCATGATTGGAGTTCGGCTCCTTTCGTTTAGTTGCCTTTTCCCATTTCTCCTCGCTACTTACGAGGAAGGTGTCGGGAAGGATCTCGAAAACATATTGAGGAAGTGAGGGATATGAGGGAGTCCAATTAATGTGGGAAAAAATTGCCCGGGGATAGCGAATAGCCCCTTATGAGCGCGAAAAATTTATGCAGGGGAAAAACTACCCGTATCCGAATGTCAGGGTGGTTTCTTTTTTTTATAAAAGTAGATTGAATGATATCAATGGGTTATGAAGGAAAGAAACTTCAGCTGGAACGAAAATCGAAGCTGGTATGGCATTTGCTCTTTATCAATTGGAGAGGCAGACCATTAGGAATGGATAGGAGGTGTGCTTAAATGAGCAAGTATGACTACGGAATGTGGGGGGCGGTGATCGCCAACGCCCTCTTTTTCCTTTTTTTCGCGGTGAGCTTTCTCGCCCCAAAGGGAAAATTTGAATGGCGGTCAATGGGAGTATTCACGGCTTTCATTGTGGCCTTGTTCACGGAGATGTACGGTTTTCCCCTTACTGTTTTCATCCTGACATCCCTTCTTGGGAGCAAGTATCCCGGCTTAGACCCCTTTTCCCATAGAAGCGGACACTTGCTCTTAACGTTCCTCGGAGGAGGTGAATTGTTGCTCGCCATGATCCATTTGATCAGCAATGGGCTGATGTTCTTGGGCTTTCTCATGATGGGAATGGGATGGTGGAAGATCCATAGGGCCGGAGTAGCATTGGTCACCGATGGCATTTACAGATGGGTGAGGCATCCTCAGTACGTGGGACTGTTCCTGGTTTCGGCCGGATTATTGATTCAATGGCCCACCATCCCCACGCTTCTGAGTTGGCCCATCCTGATGGGGGTGTACTACAGGCTCGCCAAAAGGGAGGAGAGGGAAATGGTAATGAGGTTTGGGGAGAGCTATCTGGGTTACAAGAAGCGGGTCCCCGGTTTCTTTCCCTTTCGTTTTCGTGGCGACGAGGGAGAGGTTTTGACCGAAGGGGGATTATGATGGATCGACATGTAGTTTTTTTCATCTTCGGATTCCTCCTCACCGCCTCATTCCTTCCAACCCACTCAGCGTATGCAGAAAATGAGACGGAGAAGTTTCGGAAGATTAAGGAGAGCCGAATCAACCCGGAAACCGGTCTTCCCATCACCCTTGATCCTGAGAGCTTCACAGGCGAGGTCAAAAGGGGTTACAAAATCGCCGACGAGAATCCCGGCATTTTATCCCAACTTCCTTGCTCCTGTGACTGCAGGACTATAGGGCATGAAAATCTCCTGGATTGTTTTGTCACCGATCATGCCAGTACCTGAGACATCTGACTTGACCTAGCGTTCCTCGGGGAGGAACTGGACAAAAGAGGGAAGACTATCGAGGAGATTAGACAGAGGATGCTTGCAGAATAAAAAAGAGTATTTCCGGAATTGATACGTATGAATGAAATTTCGATCGAGTAGAACCATTGACCTGATTGGAATGAGCCAAGGGGGAGACCATGCACCCGGTTTTGATTCAGATAGGCCCTTTTACCATAAGATGGTATGGGGTGATGATCGCCGCTGCGATCCTTTTGAGTGTCTGGCTGGCGGGAAGGGAAGGAGTTCGGAAGGGGTTTGAGAAACAGAAGATACAGGACTTCTCTTTCTTGGTTATAATCGCGGGGATCGTTGGAGCGAGGATCTATTTCGTGCTGTTTTCGGGCCTGGGCAATTTTTTGGCCGAACCCTCAAGGCTTCTGGCCTTTTGGGAAGGAGGTCTGGCCATCCATGGTGCCATAATCGGCGGGATTGTCGCGGCCATCTGGTACACGTGGAGGAAAAGGATACCCTTCTGGAAGTGGACGGATACCTTCGCCCCTTCCCTCATCTTGGGGCAGACCATCGGGAGGATCGGCTGTTTTCTCAACGGAGATGCCCATGGTTACCCCACAGCCCTGCCCTGGGGACTGGTATATGCGCCGGATAGCCCCGCGGGGCAGATGTTCCCAGGCCAACCCCTCCATCCCACCCAGCTCTATGAGTTGGGTTTCAACCTGGGGATATTTTTGGTCCTGTGGAGATTGAGGAAAAAGGATCTCTTCGATGGGTTTCTCTTCCTGCTGTATGTCATCCTCTACTCCTCCATCCGGATCTTTGTGGAATATTTCAGGGCTGATAAGCTCACCTATTTTGGGGATATCTCGGCGGCTCAGACGGTTGGCATCGCAGCAGTGGTGATTTCCTTTGGATTGACCATTGCCTTGAGTCGCAGGAAAAGGATGTATCAGATCTCGGGTTAAGCTGTTCCGTCCAGACTCATTGACGGGAGAATGAGCTCGAAATCCCGGGTGTTAAGGGAATGGGATGGTTGAAGAAGACAGAGGGATTTCCAGGAGAAGAATTATTGGGTATGGGTGGCTCGACTGCACCTGCCGGCGCCCCGACTGAACCACGAAGTCCCCCGTGGAATGCCTACCGATGTCATCC
>CAYFXP010000577.1:0-9730 GCA_964346935.1 uncultured Syntrophobacterales bacterium | reverse complement strand
TTCACCTTACTGGTTGCGTATCGTTCCGTTGATAAAAGGGCGTCTTCCTTGGACATACCGCATCCGTCGTCCATCACTCGGATGGATTCAATTCCACCAGCCCTAATATCGAGAACAATCGAGGCAGCCCCTGCGTCGATGGAGTTCTCTATAAGCTCCTTTACCACTGAGGCGGGCCTCTCCACGATCTCCCCCGCCGCAATCTTTGCGATCAAATCCTCCGAAAGGATTCTAATTATTGAGGACATTGCTCCCCCCTACAAAGACGTAATGATCAAAGGAATCAGCAAATGCGGCGATTTTCTGTTGGACACCCTTGTCCATGAGCGAAGCCTGCTCGAGAAATGCCAAATGTAAAAATCCAAATGACAAATTAAGTTTAAATGAAAAATGAGGGAGGCCGAGCCACGAGCACGAACCACACGGACACGCAACACGAACTCTGAGCGAAAGGGAATTCGGCCGATCGCACTCGCATCATTGAAGCGAAGGGACAAGGGGTGTTCACTCCCGTCTATAATAAGAATGCTAGCAAAACCGCTCAATGACTTTATTCAAACCGCACGATGTTGTATCCGAAGACCTCCTCAACCTCCTTCGCCATCTCATCGGAAGGGGTTACATTGAAATTGTCGGGGAGCGAGATGACCGTTTCACTGCGATTTGGGATGATGAGGTGGAGAAAAACCGGACATACCCCTTTTTTCATCAAGAGGATAGATTTCAACCTCTCCAGGAGGTCCCTGGTCAGCCCGGGCGTCGAGAGCCTAATGTGGACCCCCGAGGTCGACTTCTCCTTTATCTTAGAAAGAGGAATCACATCATTGGCCTTGATTTTAGGGTTATCTTCCCCCATATCCAAGATCCCCTTGACCAAGACGGGATCATCTCCCTTCAAATAGGGGAGGGATGAGAGAAAGATATCCGGGAAGAGGATAACCTCAATAACCCCCTTCAAATCCTCCAGCCTGGCGAAGGCCATGCGTTCCCCCTTTCGCGTGGTAATCTCCTTGAACGCGCTCACCACCCCGCATATCTTAACCTCTTTTCCGCTCTCAAATTGGGCCAGAGTGGCCGTATTTTCGCTGGTGAACTGTTTTATATCCTCCTCATATCTGGCCAGGGGGTGGCTGGTGATATAGAAACCCAGGGTCTCCTTCTCGAAGCTCAGCAACTGGTTTTCGTGCCATTCCTCAATATCCGGTAGTCGGCCAAGGACCCTTTCGGTCGCCTCTCCACCCCCATAGGTGGAGAATAAGCTGACCTGTTTGCTCGCCCTCTCCTTCTGCTGTAGCTGAGCCATTTCAATGGCCTCATTCAGTGAGGCCATCATTTGTGAGCGGTGGGCTCCCGCAAAATCGAAGGCCCCGCATTTGATCAGACTCTCCAACACCCTCTTGTTCACCTTTCTGGGGTCCACCCTTCGGCAAAAATCGAAGATGTCTCTAAAGAACCCATTTCCTTCCCTCTCTGAGATGATGGAATCAACTGCACCCGCACCCACATTCTTAACTGCTGCCAGACCAAAGCGAATCTTGTTTCCAATGACCGTGAAATCCCTATAGCTTTCATTGACATCTGGAGGGAGAATCTCGATTCCCATATCCTGACACTCGCCGATATATTTGACGACCTTGTCCGTATTCTCCATGTCGCAGGTGAGCAGCGCCGCCATGAATTCTACTCGATAATGCGCTTTGAGGTACGCCGTTTGATAGGCGATGAGTGCATATGCAGCGCTATGGGATTTGTTAAACCCGTATTCTGCAAACTTCGCCATGAGATCAAAGACCCTCTCCGCCTTCTGGGAATCGATCCCTTTTCTCCTCGCGCCTTCCAGAAATTTCTCCTTCTGTTTATCCATCTCCTTGGGATCCTTTTTACTCATGGCCCTCCTGAGGACATCGGCGTCTCCAAGGGAAAAATTGGCTAGGGATCCGGCTATCTTCATGACCTGTTCCTGGTAAATGATAACCCCATAGGTCTCCCGAAGGATCTCCTCAATCCCGGGAATTTCAAAATGAATTGGCACTTTTCCGTGCTTTCGCTTAATGAAATCATCGACCATACCGCTTCCCAGAGGACCGGGACGATGCAGGGCCACCAGCGCTATGATATCATCGAAGGACGCGGGTTTGAGTTTGACCAGAAGCTCTTTCATCCCCGAGCTTTCCAACTGAAATATCCCCGTTGTCGCCCCGGAACCCAAGAGCTTAAAGGTCTTCTTGTCCTCCACATCCAAATGATGAATATCAATCTTCCCATTTCCGTTCCGATTGATCATTTCCACTGCCTTATCCAGCACGGTCAAGGTCTTGAGGCCGAGAAAATCAAACTTAATCAATCCGATCTTCTCCACATCACCCATGGCATACTGGGTAATAATCTCCCCGTTCTGCCCGCGGTGGAGGGGAAGATGTTCCATCAAGGGTTTATTGGATATGACCACGCCTGCTGCATGCGTGGAGGCATGACGGACCAAGCCCTCCAGGGATTTGGCGGTGGCTATTAATGATCTCACCCTCTCGTCGGACTCCATCAACTCCCGAAGCTTTGGCTCTTGGAGCAGCGCCTGATCCAGCGTGATGTTCAGGGTATTCGGGATGAGCTTTGCAATCCGGTCAACTTCATTATAGGGCATATCCAAGGCCCTCCCCACATCCCTGACCACCGCCTTAGCCTGCATCTTCCCGAAGGTAATAATTTGCGCGACGTTGTCATTTCCATATTTTTCGGTGACGTGTCGAATCACCTCATCCCTTCCCTTCATACAAAAATCGACATCCACGTCCGGCATGCTGATTCGCTCGGGATTTAAGAACCTCTCAAACAGGAGCCCGTAGCGAAGGGGGTCGAGATCGGTAATCCTGAGGGAGTAGGCAACGAGGCTTCCCGCAGCAGACCCCCTTCCGGGGCCAACGGGGATTTCCCTCTTCTTCGCGTAATTGATGAAATCAGAGACGATGAGGAAGTAGCCGGAGAAACCCATGGATTTAATGGTCGTCAACTCTTTCTCCAGCCTCGTGAAATATTCCTCGCGGCCCCGGGCAATGCCTCCCTCGCCCATTCCCATTTCGGATAACCGCTTCTCCAAACCCTCCCTTGCGAGATTCTCAAGATATGAATCCAATGATTCACCCTGGGGAAGGGCGAATCGGGGGAAATGGTATTCGCCGAATTTCAACTCCAGGTTACACTGATCCGCGATCAACGTGGTATTCCTGATCGCTTCTTCCCGAGCGGAAAACACCTCCTTCATCTCCTCGGGTGATCTAACATAGAACTGGTCCGTTGAGAACCTCATGCGATCCGCGTCATTAATTGTTTTTCCCGTCTGAATGCACAACAAGATTTCGTGTGCCCTCGCATCCTCGCGCCTCAAGTAGTGGCAGTCGTTGGTCGCTACCAAGGGCAGGGAAAGCTTATTCGCCATCGCGGATAATTTCTCGTTTATCGCCCCTTGATTCTCCACACCATTTTCCATTACCTCCAAAAAGAACCGATCCCGGTCGAATATCTCCGCGTATTCACGGGCTACTCCCTCCGCATCGCGGTCTTTCCCCCTGCCGAGCATGGTAGCTATCTCTCCCTTTAGGCAACCGCTTAGCGCGATCAATCCCTCGTTGTATTGCCTTAAGAGGTCCTTATCGATTCGGGGTTTATAGTAGAATCCCTCGAGGTGGGCCAAACTAACTAATTTTATTAAATTGTAGTATCCCGCCTTATTCTTAGCCAATAAGGTGATATGATAGGACCCCTCAGCTCCATTATCGGTCTTCTTTTCAAATCGGCTCTTGGGCGCAACATATATCTCGCATCCGATGATGGGCTTGATTCCGTTCTTTATGGCCTTCTGGTAAAATTCGATGGCTCCGAACATATTGCCGTGGTCGGTCAAGGCAACCGCCGGCATCTCATATTGTCTTGCCAATGCGAAGAGTTCCCCGAATCGAATGGCTCCATCTAAAAGGCTATACTGACTATGTAGATGGAGATGAACGAATTGTCCTCTGTTCATCCCTCCTCCTCATCGGTCCGAAAAGGCCAAATAAGGCCGTCGTCTCGGCACCCGGATGTTTTGAAATATCAACGGATTTCCGCTATATATTGTATTATTTTCATCTAATAACACAATATATAGTAATTGTCAAGGAAAAAATGAAGAAACCTGAAAAATAGAGAAAGGGGCTCTGAACGGGAATCAAACTCCTCGGAATTTCCACGATATATTGAAATCATAGGTTTTTGTCACAATCGATTTGTGCTATCCACATGGAATGATGGAATGTTAGAATATTGGAATAGTGCGTACCAAAAACGGAAAGAACAAATTTACTTTTTTCTTCCTGTCAACCCATCATTCCAGTATTCTGGCCAGAGTGAAGCGAACTTTAGAATGGTCCGAAATTATTTTCAGTGAGCGAATGGGAATTTGAGCAACAGACTGGAAACCACTGAAGCGAAGGGACAGTAGTTTCCCCTCATGAAACGTCTTGCCCCAACGATGAGGGAAGAAACGGCGCTCCAAATCCCGTTACTCCCATTCAATGGTACTTGGAGGTTTCGAACTGATATCGTACACCACCCTGTTGATCCCTTTTACCTCGTTGGTTATCCGGCTCGAAATTCGTTCCAGCACGCCATAGGGAAATCGAACCCAGTCAGCCGTCATTCCATCAACGCTCATGACCGCCCTTATGGCAAGAACATTCTCATAAGTCCTTTCATCCCCCATGACCCCTACCGTCTTTACCGGGAGCAGGACGGCAAAGGACTGCCAAATCTCCCCATGGCGCCCCGTCCGGGATATCTCGTGATGCACAATATCATCCGCCTCCCTAAGCAGGGAAAGCCCTTCCTGAGTTACCTCGCCGATAATTCGAACGGCCAAACCCGGCCCGGGAAAGGGCTGGCGATTGATTATCCGATCGGGAATCCCTAACTCCTTGCCTACCAATCTCACTTCATCCTTGAACAGTTCTCGAAGGGGCTCGATAAGTCTGAGGCCCATCTTCTCCGGAAGACCCCCCACATTGTGATGGGACTTAATGGTCGCGGAGGGCCCCTTAAAGCACGTGGACTCTATGACATCAGGATACAGGGTACCTTGGGCGAGATATTTAATCCCGCCCAATTTCCTTGCCCAGTTCTCGAACACATTGATGAACTCTTTTCCAATAATCCGCCTCTTTTCCTCCGGATCAATGATCTTTTTTAATTTCCTCAAGAAGCGCTCCTGCGCGTCGATGCGAACCAAGTTGATCTTGAAATGATCCCTGAAAACCGCTTCAACCTCATCGGCTTCAGCTTTCCTCAAGAGTCCATTATCTACGAATAGACAAATGGAGCGTTCCCCAATGGCCTTATGCATGAGGATGGCCACCACTGAGGAGTCGACTCCCCCACTGAGGGCACAGACAACTCCCTCCTCTGCCACATCCCTTCTGATGTTGCCAATTGCCTCCTGGACGAAGGATTTCATCGTCCAGGAGGCAGAACAGCCACATACCGTATAGACGAAATTCTTCAGGATTTCGATGCCTCTGGGGGTGTGCACTACTTCTGGGTGAAATTGAAGTCCGTAAAGCCTTCCCCTCCCCTTCATAGCCGCGAGAGGAGAGTTTTTCGAATGAGCCGTTCTTACAAATCCCTGAGGCAAGACCTCTATTTGGTCTCCATGACTCATCCACACGGAATGTCTTGCCCCCTTTTTCCCAAATCCTTCAAAGATATCAGAAGGATCATCAATGGTGATCTGGGCTTTTCCGTACTCCTTCTTAAGTGCTCTGATTACCTTCCCCCCGAGGAGATGGGTCATGAGTTGCATTCCATAACATATTCCAAGGATTGGGATGCCCAAATCCAGGACCTCGCTTTGCACCTTGGGGGCATCATCGTCATAAACGCTGGATGGGCCGCCGGAGAAAATAATCCCCCGGGGATGGAATGCCTCAATATCCTCCACGGGCATATTGAAGGGATGAATCTCACAATAGACCTGGCACATCCTGATTCGCCTAGCAATTAACTGAGTGTACTGCGAACCGAAGTCCAGTATGAGGATTTTCTCATTATGGATGTTCCCCATGCTTTCCAATTCCTTGTAGACCCAAACGATTCACCAAGGGAATGAAGCTCAAGGGCGCAGAGATATCCGACCGTCACTGCCCGCCCTGTACCGATACGGTTGCCCACCTTCGGAAAGGAGATCCCGATCGGCCAAAATTCCCGAGGAGACCAACTGCCGTAAGTCCTCGGGATATTTTCCCTTCTCCATTCGGTAGATTTCTAGTGCCGTCATAATCTTCATCCTGTTCAACGTGTCAGAATAGGCCCTGGGTAAACCCAGTTCAGGCTTCTCGATCCGGGAGTTGACCACTACGTCCTTAAGAAGGGGTTTAAACAAGATGATCAGAAGGAAGAGTATGGCGAAGAGGGCCCCGAAGCGCACCATAAATGATACGTTTCTGAAGGTCTTCCTGCTCACGAGATCTCCGAAGCCTGGCCTTTCTATGCCCACCCTTCGGATGAGCCCAGCTTCTTCCATTTTCGCCAGGGAGTCAAAGACGTTGTATTTCCCCAACAGACTTCGATCGACGATCTCTTGGACGGTGCGATTCCCATCCACCAAACCGTGGACTACTTCAGCTTCGGCGGACATCTTCTCCCCCAAATCCGCGATGTCGTATCCTTCCTCTATTTCCTCAACCGGGGCCTTTTCAAAGACGATATAGGGCGAGGAAATCTTCTTTTCGATTTCTGGCCATTCGTCCAATATCCGTAGCACGTTAAGCAGAACATTCTCCGGGCTCAGCGCCAATGGGATCCTTCGATACTTCTCAACGAGTCTCAGGTCAAACCGAAAATGCCCCTCTCCCCATCGAAAGAGGTCGTAAATGGCCTCGTAGATTTGATTCTGAATAACCCTGAGAACCTCGTCCGTTTTCACCAACTGTAAATCGATGAGAATCTCCCCCAGATACGCTAACGTTTCCTGCTGAACCTTCAGGGCCTGGTCCAATTGCTGCTGCGTGATTGCCTGGGCCTTGACGAGGATTTCACCCAGGAGATCCTTTTTGGCCCGGTAGTTGGAGAACACATGAACGATCATACCGTCCACGAAGTAGATCTCGACCCTCTTCCTGCCATGCTGAACATTCAAGACCCCGGTCTTAAACTGCTGGCCGATGAGTTGAACAATCTCTGTAATGCTGAAATCCCTTAGGTCCCCTTGTAGTGCCATGGCTCTTCCTCATAAAGGGAGTCTGATCTTTTCCAACGCCTGTTTTTGTCTCTCTAACCGGGTTATGCTTCTGAGGGAAATGAAATAAAAGCAGGCGAAAAGCCCGATAAAGAAGGCTTCGCTCGATAACGGTGAGGATATGGGAATGACATCGGCATCCCTGATCAATCCATGCCAATAGATTCTTCGGAGAATAAATATGGAATAGATAAAGAGGAGGATTACCCCCTTTATCGTGTGATTCCTCCATACATGGCCACCACCCAAGGAAAAAAGGGAGAGGATCCTCGAGACGAGCTCCGCCCTCTTTCGATATGCCTTAACCTTTGCCGTCTTCTTCACCTTTAGCTTGGGGGGAAGGCTCTCTTTTTTCACGAAGAGACGGTGGCAGCCAAGACAGATAGAATCTCCCTCCACCCTTCTCGCATAGACTCGATAGCTGGGAGTACCGCAGAGGGAACACTTCCTCATGGTGCCCTTTCGTTTGGCCACTATCGAGAAAGCCACCATCATACCCAGAAATAGCAGAGGGCAGGCGAATCCCACTCGGTCGGATAGCGGCCTCAACCATACGGAAACGAGACCTCCGGGATTTGTCCATCTCCCCATAAGCTGATAGATGCCGTCTTTCCAGAGGCTCAGAGCCGACAGGGTTTCGTCGATGACCAAACGGTTCATGTTGTCGGATTCGATTTTCAGGTACCTGTGAATCAATTTGGGGTTCAGTTCAGTGGCTTTTTGAAGGGATGTATCCGTCTTGATCAGGGCCGTGGATTTCTTCGATATCGCCCGAAAGAGGTTGAAATAGAAGGATGCCCTACCAGGATTCAAATCGATAGCCCTGTTATTCAGCTCGATTGCCTGGTCGGCCATGCCCATTGCCAAGTAGACGTTTGCCAAATTCGTCATTGCTTTGGCGTCTGAGGAATCATTGGATATCACCTGCTTGTAGTAGTACTCGGCTTTTGTATAGTTTCCCTCCCTCTTACTGATCAGCCCCAATGTGAAGATGATTCTTGTATCTCGGGGATTGGCCTGGAATCCTCGGATCAAATCCTCCTTTAGCCCATGGTCCCATGTCTCTTCGTTTGCCCTGTAGAGGTTCAAAAGCGGGGGCGCTGAGTGATCCAGAACATTGGAGGAGGTATCCATCGCCCAGGGGATATAGACGATCAAGGCGAGGAAGAGGCCGACCATAAGCCTCTCCCGTTTCTCCATGTAAAGCCAAAAGAGAAGGGACCAATACATGAAGGCCCATATGAGGCTCAAGTGCAAGAATAAGGGGAGGAGTATGGCCACAATCTTGAGAATGGCCACGATAATTTGGAAAACCTGGACCGTGAAATTCCTCACTAAGGCCTCAATAAAGGAGGGGAAATATTTGAGGAACAAAATAAATGAATAGAGGGTAAAAGCAAGGAGAATTGCCTGGCCAATGAGGAAGAAGAGCTCTATGAACCCCGTAAAAGAGAGCTTAAAATTCTTGGCGGATGCAGCGAAGCCTTTCAGGTATTCAACCAGAACCCGGTCAAATCGAAATTTAGACTTGTTCCAATGTACCCTTGCAAGGGCAAAATATCCGTACGGCAACCCCGGAGCCAGCATTTTCGCCGCGTTACAGAGCACCACTGCCTCTTGAAAAGCACCCCTCTCCGAAGCCTCAAGACCCTCTCTAATCAGCAAGGTGGAGAATATCGGCAGATTGCGAATACCTTTATCCAACTGAACTCGATGAATCTCCTCCAGCTCCTTGTTGCCGATAGTCGTATTCCCCTTATTGATGATGTCCTTTCGCCGGAACCAGTGCCGGCGGATTTCCGGAGGGCCAGCGAGGGTATTGAAGGAGGCGCTCTTTGCGGATGAATCCGAGCGCCCTGATGAATAGATCTGGCCGCCACTGTACAGCGCCAAGCAGAATACCGAAAGAATAAAAACCCTGAAGATCCGCCTCATTGATCGACCCAACCCACCTTCACTCCAATCGATAGTTAGGAGCCTCCTTGGTTATGATTACGTCGTGGACGTGCCCTTCCCGTAGCCCAGCTGGTGTTATCCGGATAAACTTGGCCTTCGAACGCAACTCCTCGATGTTCCAGCAACCCACATAACCCATTCCGGCCCTCAATCCTCCTACGAGCTGTTGCACGCAAAAGGACAGGGCCCCTCGATACGGAATACGGCCCTCAATGCCCTCAGGCACTAATTTCCCCTCAGCCTGAATGTCCTGTTGGAGGTATCGATCACGGCTCCCGTCTTTCATGGCCTCGAGGGAACCCATGCCTCTGTACACCTTGTAACTCCTTCCCTGGAAGAGCACGATTTCTCCTGGGCTTTCATCGGTTCCCGCGAATAAGTTCCCGAGCATCACCGAATGGGCTCCTGCAGCGATGGCCTTGGTGATGTCACCGGAGAATTTGATTCCCCCGTCGGCGATGATGGGGATGTCGTATTTCCGGGCGGCTTGAGCAGAGGCTATTATGGCTGATA
>CAYFXP010000576.1:0-2285 GCA_964346935.1 uncultured Syntrophobacterales bacterium | reverse complement strand
AACACCGGCGACAAATTTTACAGGGATTCGGACGGTTTTTACTGGTACGTGGGGAGAGCTGATGATATCTTCAAGGCGGGGGGCATGTGGGTATCGCCCCTGGAGGTTGAGGGGGTTTTGCTGGAGCATACGGCGGTTAACCAATGTGCGGTGATCGGTGCGCCGGATACGGCGGGCTTGGAGAAGCCCATGGCCTTTGTGGTCCTTAACCAAGGCCACACCCCTTCACAAGGGCTTGAGCAGGATTTGCAGCATTTCGTTCGCGGCAAGATCGCCCATTACAAATGCCCGCGCTGGTTTCGTTTTATTGACGACCTGCCACGGACGGCGAGCGGAAAGGTGCAAAGGTATAAGCTCCGGGCATTGCTCAGGAAATAATTGCCAGCTGGGAGAAAGCTTGTGAGACTACCAAAATTTGACTATGTGGAACCGAAGAGCATTAAGGAAGCCTCTTCCATATTGGCCAACAATCCAAAGGCCAAAATACTCGCAGGCGGGACAGATCTCCTGGTGAATATGAAGCACAGGGTTGAGGTCCCCTCTGTTATTGTAAATATCAAGAAGATCCCTGAATTGGATTTCATAGAACGGAAGGACGGTGCCATAAAGATTGGAGCACTTGCCCCTCTTAGAAGCATCTATGGGAATCCGCTCATAGGGCAGAAGTTACCTGCTCTTGCTCTGGCTACTTCTTCTGTAGGTTCGTATCATCATCAGAGCATGGGGACCCTTGGAGGCAATATATGTCAACAAAATCGGTGTAAGTTCTTCAATCAATCCAATTGGTGGCGAAGTTCGAGGCAGCCCTGCTTTAAAGTCGGGGGAGAGATCTGCCATGTGGTAAATAAGAAGGGGATGTGTTATGCGAGTTATTCCGGTGATGTGGCTCCCGCCCTTCTGGCAACGAATGCCAAGGTTAGATTGGAAGGCGATACGGGGGTGAGGGAACCTTTCCTGGAAGATTTCTTCTCCGGAGATGGAAAAACCCCTCTTCACCTAGAAGAGGGAGAAATCTTAACACACGTTATTATTCCAGAGGAGGCAGTGAACGGGTTTTCCATTTATATGAAATGTGCAAATCGTGAAAGCATCGATTTTCCCATAGTCGGAATGGCTCTGTGGTCATCAATGGAGGCCAAAGAGGTCAGGGTCTCTTTCACCGCAGTTGATCGGAGACCCATAAGGGCGAAAAGTGTCGAAAATTTTTTGCGGGGAAAAGACCTCACTGAGGAGACATTGGAGGAAATGGTTGGTCTGGCCCCCAGAGAGGCAACTCCGGTGAAGACCTCTATATACTCACCCTCATACAAGAGGAAGATAATGGGGCTCCTACTGAAAAGCGCGTTAAAAGAGGCCCTGATGAGGACAGGGCGATGAAGCATGTTGTGCAGCTAAACGTAAATGGGGATATTCACGAAGTGCTTGTCTCCTCCAATCAGACCCTGCTCGAGGTTTTGAGGGATAAATTGGGGCTGATGGGCACCAAGAGGGGTTGTGATTTGGGAGCATGTGGAGCCTGTACGGTCCTCATCGATGGGGAGGCTTATCTCTCCTGTCTAACAATTGCCATGGATGCTGTCGGCAAGGAGATAACGACCATTGAGGGTTTGAGCCAGGGGGGAGATCTCCACCCACTCCAGAGGGCTTTTGTGGAAAAGGGCGGAATTCAGTGCGGATTCTGTACCCCGGGCATGATTTTAACCGCCAATGCAATACTAGATGAGGAGAAAAGGCCCACGGAGGAAAGCATAAAGAAGAAGATGGCTGGGAACCTTTGCCGTTGCACCGGCTACAAGAAAATCGTCGAAGCCGTGTTGAGCCTCGCCAAGCAGCCTGATGCGGAGGACTGAATGGAAAGAGAATTGGACGTTGTGGGCACCAGAGTGCCCATGGTTGATGCAGCTGCTAAGGTCACGGGTGTTGCCCAGTTTACCGATGATTTGATTCTCCCGGGGATGCTCTATGGAAAGATTCTGAGAAGCCCCTTGCCGCATGCGAGGATTCTCCATATTGACACCTCGAAGGCCGAGAGGCTCGCTGGCGTAAAGGGTGTGATGACGGGTCGGGATATCCCCGATCGAAAATATGGAATTGTACCCAAGGCAAAAGATGAGTACGCTCTGGCCAAGGAAAAGGTGCGGTTTATGGGCGACGAAGTGGCTGCGGTCTGTGCCATTGATCCCCAGATAGCGGAGGAGGCCTTGGAACTCATTAGGGTGGATTACGAGGAGCTCCCCGCTGTCTTTGATCCTCAAGATGCAATCGAGGAAGGGGCGCCTTTAGTC
>CAYFXP010000575.1:0-5769 GCA_964346935.1 uncultured Syntrophobacterales bacterium | reverse complement strand
TTATTTGTCATTTGAGATTTGGCATTTCTCTCGTCTCCACCCCCTCAACCTTAGCCTTAACCTTTCGCGTCTGACATTTCATCTTCCGCCTCCACCCTCAAACCTTCAGCCTCCGACTCTCTTTGTACTTTCGGACTCCAACACCGCATGACCGCATCGCTGCAAGGCTGCTTGAGTTCGCGCTCAGAGCTCCTTTTCTAGATTTTCACAGATCTCAAAACAATCCCTATATCAACAATCTAATCATCGAGATCTGTATTTCAAGTTTGTGAGCCTTGGAAAGTCCGAAAGGAAATAGTTATACCCTGTTCACGGAATTACATCATCCAGCCGCCCGTCACCTCAACGGCCGCACCAGTGATGTAGCTCGATTCGTCGGATGCAAGAAAGGCAACCACATTGGCGATCTCCTCTGGCCTTGCCATTCTCCCGAGGGGTGTGGCCTCGATGATTATCTTCTTATACCTCTCCGGCATTTTTCCAATGGTGGGTGTATCCGTCAAGCCCGGGAGGACGGCGTTGACGTTGATACTGTTCCTGCCCAATTCCTTTGCAATGCTCTTGGTCAAACCAATTATTCCGCCCTTCGCCGCGCTGTAACTGATGGCGGCAATGCCCCCGGATTTGCCGTAAATAGAGGAGATGTTGACAATCTTTCCATAGTTTTTCCTGATCATCGCGGGGGCCAAGGCCTGAATACAATTCAAGGTCCCCTTGAGATGCACGTCCAGCACGGCCTGCCAATCATCTTCCGTTACTTTGAGAAGGGTTGCTCCCCTGTCGAAGCCGGCGTTGTTGACCAGGATATCCACGCCTCCGAAAACGGCCAGCACCTCTTCGCATGTCCTCTGAACCCGCTCCCTGTTTGCTACATCGACGGCAAAGACCTCACACCTTTTCCCCAGGGCGTGGCACTCCTGGGCCGTCTCCGTACAGGTATCTCTATTGATGTCGAAGAGGGCGAGATCAGCCCCTTCCGCGGCAAATTTGAGCGCTATGGATTTGCCTATTCCCTGTCCCGCCCCCGTTACGAGGGCGACTTTACCCTTGAGCTTCATGAAAGCCCCTCCCTGATCGTCGATTCCCATAAGTCTCGAGAGGTTCAATCTCTGCCCAATGCGCTGGACCTAGGGTAACACCTTCGCAAATTTTTCTCAATATTTGCAAGTACATTTGTGCGGCAGTCGCCTTGATTTAGCTTGCTTTTTCGAAAAAAATTATCTATCATGGAGGTTAACCTCTTTGGCGGGACATTCTACCTTTTACGGTCACTGCAGGGCTGCGGGACAAGCGATGAAGACAAGTTTCGTTGTCGTCCTTATCATTATTGTATCCTTAGTAGTTAGCGGGGTTGCCATTTCAAAGGAGGCCTCCATCGAGGACCTTACCATTGAGCTGAACGGGGAGATTGAGGTGAGCTTTCACGTAGCAAACTGCAGTACGGAAAAGTTGGAGGAGGCCATCAGAAGCGGTGTCCCCACAACGTTCACCTTCCGGATGAAGTTGTACATTGAGAGGAATTTGTGGCCGGATAAGAAGGTGGCTTCCCTTAAATTCAAACACCGCATCAAATATGACAATATCACGAAGGAGTATCAGTTCCAGCTCGGGGAGAGGGAACATAACCTTTCCGTTAAAGATTTCGGAAAGGCCAAGGAGATCATGGCCAAGGTAAATGGGGCAAAGCTCGTGCCAAAGCGTCCGCTGAAAAAAGGTCGAAAATATTATCTCGATGTCAAGGCTGAGATCGACCCTGTTCGACTACCCTTCGGCCTGCAACATATCTTCTTCTTCCTCTCTTTTTGGGATGTGGAAACCGATTGGCTAAGGTACGAATTTACCTATTAGGGCATTGAGCCATTGAGTGGAGAAATAGCATGACGGACCTTTACGGAGAAAGGGAGTCCCGGAAGCGGAGAAATGAATTCTATATCATCATGATCATCTCCCTGCTCATCGTCACCTTCACCTATTTCGAGATGCGGCTTCCCCAGATAGGTGAAGGTATTCCCATTACGCATAATATCATCGTCTTCAGCCTGATCAACATCAATATTATCCTCTTGCTCCTCCTCATCTTCTTGGTAATCCGAAATCTGGTGAAACTTATTTTCGAGAGGAAACAGCGGATCTTAGGCGCGAAGCTGAGGACAAAACTGGTGGGGGCTTTCGTAAGCCTTTCCCTCGTTCCCACCCTCTTGCTGTTTCTCGTGTCCGTCGGATTTATCACCAATAGCATGGAGAAGTGGTTCAGCGACCAGGTGGAGCATTCCCTGCAGGGATCATTGGAGGTTGCCCAAACGTACTATCGGGATTTTGCCAATAATGCTACCTATTACGGGAGGCAGATTAGCCGGAGTATCTCCAAAGGGGATTTGGTTAAGGGTAAGAAGATCGATGCGCTGAAGAAATCGCTGGAGCGCAAGAGAATCGAATATAACTTGGGAATTATTGAGATTGTATCCAGGGAACTGAGGCGGGTTGCCAGGGTAATCGATGCGGACATACCGGACAATCCACTTCCCGAGCCAAATAAGGAACTTCTCGAGGAGAGCTTCAAGGGGAAAGAGGTCTCAAAGACCCGGGTCCTGGGAAGTGGGGAGCTGATTACGGGCGTAGTTCCCATCTATGCCTCGCGTTCTGGGAAGGGGCCAGTGATTGGGGCTGTTGTCACCAACTTTTACGTTCCCAAGAGCCTGATGGCCAAAATGGTGGAGATTTCAAAGGCCTTCAGGGATTATAAGCACCTGAAAATCCTCAGAAAACCCATCAAATCGAGTTATCTTCTTGCCCTCTTGATGGTTACGTTGCTCATCGTCTTTTCGGCAACGTGGTTCGGGTTTTATTTAGCCAAGGGGATAACGATTCCCATTCAACAGTTAGCCGAGGGAACGGAGAGGGTGGCCAGCGGCGATCTCGATTTCCACATCGATATCACTGCAAAGGATGAAATTGGAAAGCTCGTCAACTCCTTCAACAAGATGACCCACGACCTAAAGGCGAGCAAGGATCAGGTGGAGATGACCAATATCGATCTGGAGCGGCGAAAGGAATACATCGAGATTATTCTGAAGAGCATTGCCGCCGGGGTAATTTCCATCGATAAGGAGGGGAATATCACCACCATCAATAAGTCGGCAGAGGGGATGTTGGGAATTGACGCCGATAAGGTTCTGGGAAAACGGTATCGGGAAGTGTTGGAGCCCCAGTATCGGGAGGTTGCCAAGCAGTGGATTCGGGAGATCAATTCAACCCGCAAGGATACGATCGAAAAGCAGGTCACCGTGGACTCCAAGGGGCAGGCCCTCACCCTGTTAGTTCACATCACCGTCCTGAGGAGCGAGACGGGGAGCTTTATGGGAATCGTGGCCATCTTCGACGATATGACTCAGTTGGTCAAGGCGCAGCGGGTTGCTGCATGGAGGGAGGTCGCTCGGAGAATCGCTCATGAAATCAAAAACCCGCTTACACCGATTCAGCTTTCGGCTCAGCGGTTGAGAAAGCGGTATGGAGACAAGCTGAAGGAGGATGGGACCGTTTTCGATGATTGTACCAATATGATCATGAAACAGACCGACGAACTCAAGGAGCTGGTTAACGAGTTCTCCAATTTCGCGAGGATGCCTGCGGCAAAGCCCGCTCCCAACAATTTGAGCGAGATCATCGGGGAGGTTTTGCTCCTCTTCAAACAGGCCCACAAGGATGTCGAATTCAAACACATCTCAACTAATGGAATTCCCGTCATGAACTTGGATCGGGATCAGATAAAGCGGGTAATGATCAACCTCTTCCAGAATGCGGTTTCGGCCATCGAAACCATCGGCAATGGCGGAGAGGTGACGGTGAGGACCGAATACAATGAAGAGCTTCAAATGGTCACCATCGAGGTCAGCGATACGGGGTGCGGTATACCGGAGGGGGATAAATCAAAGCTGTTCGAGCCCTACTTTTCGACGAGGAAGTCCGGAACGGGCCTTGGACTTGCCATTGTGAATACCATCATATCGGATCACAATGGATACATACGCGTAAAGGATAACCAGCCCAAAGGGACTAAATTCATTATCGAATTGCCTGTGTAGGTGTGAATGGGATCCACCTGATCAGATATAAACCCTTGAAAAATCAAATAGATAGGATCGGGTTTTTGTGCTATACTTGTTGTATAGATAGGGAACTTCATTCTTAGGGGGGAGGGCCAAAATAAGCAAGAGGGATTATCGGGGATGTTGGAAGAGGCGGGCGTTGTCCTCCGAGTTGAAGGGGGGTTAGCTATAGTTAAGACCGAGAGAGGTGCCATGTGTGATGGGTGTGGCTCCGGTGGGTTCTGTAAGGCCCTGGTGGGGGGCTCCGATATGGAGGTGGCGGCGAGAAACGAAGTGGGTGCCAAGGTAGGCGATGAGGTTAGGATGACCGTTCCATCCAAGACCTTTCTGAAGGCCTCTTTTCTGGTTTACATGGTGCCGGTGGCAGCATTAATCCTTGGGGCTCTGTTGGGAACCACACTAGGTCCTGCTCTCTACCCAGGGGTAAGCCCAGACCTGTTCGCAGTGGCCTTCGGGCTCATCCTCTTCTCCCTGAGCTTCGTGGTGATGAGGCTGTGGGCGAAGGGGACCAAGGGGGACCAGCAGTACTGCCCGGTAATTTCGGAGATCTTACATGGAGAAGCTTATCTGCACCAATAAGAGGGCCCGCCGGGATTACGCCATTGATGAGACTTACGAGGCCGGTATCGTGTTGATGGGCACTGAGGTGAAGGCCTTGAGAGGGGGGAAGGCGAACCTGAAGGACAGTTACGCGCGCGTCAGAGACGGGGAAATTTTCCTGGTGGATAGCCATATCAGCCCGTACAGTCATGGGAATCAGTTCAACCACGACCCAGACAGAACCAGGAAGCTGCTACTGCATAAGAGGGAAATCCGAAAGCTCTATGGCAAAACCAGGGAGAGGGGGTTTACGCTCGTTCCCCTGAGGATGTATTTCAAGGACGGCAGGGCCAAGGTTGAAATCGGGCTCGCAAAGGGCAAGAAGCTGTACGACAAGAGGGAGGATCTCAAGAGAAGGGCCATGGAAAGGGAAATGGAGAGGAGCTTCAAGGGGAGGAGGATCAGGTAAATTAAGAGTGAAGAATGAAGAATTATGAGGGCAGAGGCGAGAGAAAAATTATAATAGAGAAAGGGGGCGAAAAGGGTTCGACGGAGGTAATTGAGGCTGGAACGGCATGCCGAGGTCCTATCTGCTCGTAAAACAGATGGGGATTTAAAATAACCGGAACCGATTACGGTTATGCCTACGCCTAATTAAGGCGTAGCGTCCCTTCGGTTTTCTCCTGTGGAATCGAAAGGGATGTCATCTCAACAGGATAGTTCCTCCCCCGAAGCTTATACGGGGAGGGGCGAATCTCCATAAGCTAGCACCTCGGAAATCCTGTCCGTGGGAGTTTTGAGGTGTGAATGCAAAACGCGGGATAAGCATGTAGATGTTTCAGAGGAATGCCTTCGGACGCGGGTTCGATTCCCGCCGCCCCCACCAATAATAGGAAAGGGTTAGCCGTAGCGGCTAACCCTTTTTCCTTAGAGGGACCATTATGCGAAAGCTCAATCCTCAGTACGTAGAAGCCGTCAAACCATTGGTCAACCGATCCCCCTATTTTAGGCTCCTGGGCATGTCAGTTCGTGACGTAGGCATGGGATACTCCCTCCTGAACATTGATGTGCAGGAAAAACACATCCAACCCTTTGGCGCAGTCCATGGAGGAGTCTTCGCATC
>CAYFXP010000574.1:0-2702 GCA_964346935.1 uncultured Syntrophobacterales bacterium | reverse complement strand
ATGCCGAAGCTAGCGGTCACCTTGATTTGAAGCCCCTCATCCTTGAGAAAGGTCGACTCGACCAATGATTTCCGAATGGTCTTCACTTTGTTCAGGGCGGCTTTCTTGTCCTGGCCCGGCAAGGTAATCACGTACTCATCACCACCGTAACGGAAAATTCTGTCTTGGTCATCCAGGTTGACGGTCATAACCTCTGCTACCTCTTTCAACATCTTGCTGCCCACCAGATGTCCATAGGTGTCCACTACCTTTTTAAAATCGTCCAAGTCCAGAAAAACCAGGGAAACTTCTTGGGCCTTGGCGGAAACAGCTCTGAGCAACTGGTCCAGATATTGGTGTAAGAAACGGGTGTTGTAGAGGCCGGTTACGTCGTCGGTGATGGAAAGTGACTCGATCTTTTCATAGTTGCGCGCGTGATTAATGGCGATGGCCACGTAATCTGCCAAAATGGAGAGCACCGGCATGGAATCGGGCTGGAAAAGGGAGGCGTCTTCGGGATTCACAACCTCCAGGACCCCGATTATTGAACCCCGAAGCTTCAAAGGAAGACAGATCAGCGAGCGGGGGACAAACCCGGTGAGATCATCAACCCGATTGTTGAAACGGGGATCCTTATCCACATCCGGCACCAGCATTGGCTCCCCCGTGAGTGCCACAGTTCCGGCAATGCCCTCTCCAAGTCTGATCTGCATGTCACCAAGAGATGTTTTGTCCAGCCCCACCACTAATTCGAAATGGAGTTTCCCGGTTTGCGGATCCAAGAGGAATAATGTCCAGTTCTTGGCCCTGATCAGTTTATTGAGCCGCTTGAGAATGATGACCAATATCTGCTCCATGTTAAGGGTGGAGGTCAGGGCTTTGCCGATCTCAACGCAAGTCATCAATTGCTGAATAAGAATGCATTTCCCCAAACACGGAGCTTCGGCAGAAACGGGGATATTGGTTGCTTTCAGCTGTTTACTCATTGCTCTATCGAGGCAAAAGGGAAAACTTTTTAATAGCTGTTCTTTGAAGACTAGCAACCTTTGTGCCAACAAATCAAGAATGATTACCCAAAATTCTTTAATGTTCGCTCCAGGGAACCCGGGCAACAACCAGTTCCGAAACGGCAGCCTGCTCACTCTCGGTGCGTACCCCACTTCTCCAACAGATTACGCTCAGGGACAATGGGGTCGCGCTATGAAAAATATAATCTGCTTTGCATTCAATAGGTTATAAAGACAATCGGCGTAAACTCAGGACCTTCCGAAAAGAGTCCTATATATTGGAAATTAATCAAATTTGGCTGTATATTCTATGGGATTTCCTTTGGGAAGGTTGGCCTTGGCACTAGCCGTTAGCGTAAGGGATGTGTGGAAATCATTTGGGTCCGGCTGGCTCTGGGGAGCCCGTAACGAGGTTCTTCGAGGTATTGATCTGGATATCGAGGAAGGGTCGATCTTCGGTATCCTGGGACCCAATGGGGCTGGAAAAACCAGTTTCCTATCCATCCTTTCCACCCTCTTGCTGCCGGATAGAGGCCAGATTCAGGTTCTGGGCATGGACGTACTTAAGCGGGGCAGTCAAATCAGAGAGAGAATCAATATATCCAGCGGGAATGCAAACTTCCTCTGGAGCCTCACCGTGAGAGAGAGCCTGATATTTTACGCCATGTTGTATGGCTTGAGGGGGAAAGACCGCGGGAAGAGGGTGGATGAGGCTATTGCCCTCTTCGAATTGGGCCATTACGAAAAAACTCCCTTCGATAAATTATCAACGGGGATGAAACAGAGGCTGGCCCTGGCGAAATCCATGCTCAACAGCCCGGAAATCCTCTTCTTGGACGAACCTACGGTGGGCTTGGATCCGCAGGTATCCGTCAAGATACGCGATCAGATAAGGGAGATTCAACGGGCGAGGGGCATTACCGTCGTCTTGACAACCCACAATATGGCAGAGGCCGAGTATCTCTGCGATCGGATCGCGTTCCTGAAGGAGGGAAGGATTTTAACTGTCGGAACTGCCCATGAACTCAAAAGGAGCGTACGGTTGGGGGATGTAATCACCATTCACTATGAAGGGGCCCTTGGTTCGTTTCCAATGGAGAATCTTCCCGGCGTCATCGATTTCTCCCTATCGGATGGCCGTTGTCAGTTCGTGGTGGATAACGCTACAAAGCAAATGAGCCCCATTTTGCAACAACTGTGGGGAGCGGGAGTTTCGGTCAAGGAGGTCAAGACCTCTGAGACGAATTTGGAGGAGGTCTTCATTGAGTTTGCGAAGTGAATGGACGAAGATCCTGGCCTTCGTGTTCAAGAATTTGGTCATTACCAAGAGCAACGTCTTCAGCGTCTTCGAGGTGCTCTTTTGGCCCACTGTGGGGCTGCTTTCCGTGGGCCTCCTGGCCAAGTATCTGCAACTCGGCCCCGAGATGACCGCCTTCATTTTGATCGGGGTTATCTCCATGAGTGTTGTTCATGTGTGCCAGATCGATATCGCCTACGTCCTGCTGTACGATGTCTGGGGTAAGTGCGTCAAGCATGAGTTCATAGCTCCCATTAATTCGGTTCACCTTATCCTGGGATCGTGGCTGATCGGGATTTTTCGGAGCGGCGTCATCTTTATCCTGTTGGTTTTATTCAGCTCCTCCGCCTTCCATTTCGATTTCCTCAAGCCTGGAATTAGCGCCCTCGTTCTATTCCTTGCGGGCCTTTTCCTTACCT